>CADBKB010000073.1 GCA_902795095.1 Oscillospiraceae bacterium | reverse complement strand
CGTCATCAACACCAAGATGCGCGCCATCCTCGACGAGGTCACCGACCCCTGGGGCATCAAGGTCAACCGCGTGGAGCTCAAGAACATCCTGCCGCCGGCGGACATCCAGAACTCCATGGAGAAGCAGATGAAGGCCGAGCGCGACCGCCGTCAGGCCATCCTGCAGGCCGAGGGCCAGAAGCACTCCAAGATCCTCATCGCCGAAGGCGAGCGCGAATCCGCCGTGCTGCGGGCCGACGCCGAGAAGCAGGCCGCCGTCCTCAAGGCAGAGGGCGAAGCCCAGGCCATCCTGACCGTCCAGAAGGCCCTGGCGGACTCTCTGAAGCTCCTGAACGAAGCCTCCCCCAACGACCAGGTCATCAAGCTCAAGGCCCTGGAGGCCATGCAGCGGGTCGCCAACGGCCAGGCCACGAAGATCATCATTCCCTCCGAGCTGCAGGGCCTGGCAGGCCTCGCCGCCGGCGTGGTGGAAGCCGTCAAGCCGCCCGAAAAGTAAGATCCGAATACCGCAGAAACGGGAGCCTCGCGGCTCCCGTTATTTTTGATCTCACCCGTAGGGGAGGGGCTTGCCCCTCCCGTGGCCGCGTTTTCTCGTGTCGTCGGTTGCATTTCATACAGATTCGGGAGGGGCAAGGCTCCCATTTTTTGATCTCACCCGTAGGGGAAGGGCTTGCCCCTCCCGTGGCCGCGTTTTCTCGTGTCGTCGGTTGCATTTCATACAGATTCGGGAGGGGCAAGCCCCTCCCCTACAAAGTTTGTATCCGCCTGCGTCGGCCATTCGTATACAGCCGTAGGGCGGTCAGACCCCTGGCCGCCGCCTTCGTCGAATCCCGCCGCACCCGTAGGGGCCGATGCCCACATCGGCCCGTCTGCACTGCACCCGCAGGCTCCCCTGTGTCCGTAGGGCGGACAGACCCCTGGCCGCCGCCTTCGTCGAATCCTGCCGCACCCGTAGGGGCCGATGCCCACATCGGCCCGTCCGCACTGCACCCGCAGGCTCCCCTGTGTCCGTAGGGCGGACAAACCCCTGGCCGCCGGGCGTATTGACCGGCGTCATACGATGTCGATCGTTCCCAACGGGCGCATGTAGGCATGCGCCCCTACGGCGCCAAATCGGTATTTTCAAATCACAGATTTGAAATTTTTTTCCTGCTTGCCGATTCCCTCAAACAAAAATCCGCCCTGCTGCGTTTGCAGCGGGGCGGGATTTTTGCGTTTGTCAGCCGAACACGGCCAGCAGGAAGCCGGCGGCGATGGCTGAGCCGATGACGCCGGCCACGTTGGGGCCCATGGCGTGCATCAGCAGGAAGTTGGCGGGGTTCTCCTTCTGGCCCACCATCTGCGACACGCGAGCCGCCATCGGCACGGCGGACACGCCGGCGGAGCCGATCAGCGGGTTGACCTTCTTGCCGGAGAAGGTGCACATGAGGTTGCCGCCCACAAGGCCGCCCACGGTGGAGATGCCGAAGGCCACGAGACCGAGGATGACGATCTTGATGGTCTCGAGACGGAGGAAGTTGGACGCGACCATGGTGGCGCCCACGGAGGTGGCCAGCATGATGGTGACAATGTTCATCAGGGCGTTCTGCACAGTGTCGGACAGGCGGTCGGTGACGCCGCACTCGCGGAACAGGTTGCCCAGCATCAGGCAGCCGATCAGCGGCGCCGTGGAGGGCAGCAGCAGGATGACGAAGATGGAGACAATGATCGGGAAGAGGATCTTCTCGGTCTTGGTGACCTCGCGGGTCTGGACCATCTTGATCTTGCGGTTTTCCTTGGAGGTGCACAGCTTCATCAGAGGCGGCTGGATCAGCGGGATCAGGGCCATGTAGGAGTAGGCCGCGATGGCGATGGCGCCCAGCAGCTCGGGAGCCAGCTTATTGGTCAGGAAGATGGCCGTCGGGCCGTCCGCGCCGCCGATGATGCCGATGGAGGCCGCCTGGGGGCCGGTGAAGCCCAACAGGATGGCGCCGAAGAAAGCCACGAACACGCCCAGCTGCGCGGCAGCGCCCAGCAGCAGGCTCTTGGGGTTGGAGATCAGGGGGCCGAAGTCGGTCATGGCGCCGACGCCCATGAAGATCAGCGACGGATACAGACCGGCCTTGACGCCGATGTAGAAGATATCCAGCAGGCCGGCGTTGGACAGCACGTGGCCGTAGCTGTGATAGTAGGGGCTGGCATGATCCAGGAACGCCTCCCACAGCTCGGGATGGTACAGAGCGTTGGTCTGGTTCAGCTCCGCGCTCAGGCCGGGAAAATAGCTGACGTTGGCCAGCAGGCAGCCGAAGGCGATGCCGACAAGCAGCAGGGGCTCGAATTTCTTGACGATGCCCAGATACAGCAGCACACAGGCGATGGCAACCATGACGAGGTTCATCCAACCGCCGGCGGCAATGAATCCGCCGAAGCCGGATTCCTTTGCCAGCTTGGCAAACGTCTGCAGGATGTTAAAAGCAAGGATGTTCATACGTGCCCTCCTTATGCCAGAACGACAAGAGGAGTACCCGTATCGACCGTGGCGCCGACGTTGACCGCGACCTGGGCCACGGTGCCGTCACGCGGGGCAAGGATCTCGTTTTCCATCTTCATGGCCTCGAGGACCACCAGGATGTCGCCGGACTTGACGGCCGCGCCCTGGGAGACGTTGACCTTGAGGATGTTGCCGGGCATGGGGGCCGCGACGACCTCGCCGGCGGCCAGGCTGGCAGCGGCGGGAGCGGGGGCAGCCGCAGGAGCAGCTGCGGGGGCGGGGGCGGCGGGAGCGGCAGCGGCGGGCGCCGGAGCTGCCGCGGGGGCATAGGCTTCGTATTCGTCGATCAGCATGGCCTTGCCTTCGTCGACTTCAACTTCATAGGTTCTGCCCTTCAGGGTTACCTTGTATTTCATCTTACTTTACCTCCCGAATGGATTTGAAGCGCAGCTCATTGAGCGGCTTTTGCAGCTGATGGGCAACGATGGCCATGATCATGGCGGCGTCCTTGGGATCGACGTCATAGAGCTTGAGCTCGCCGGCGGAGCCGGGAGCCTCCGGCAGGGCGGCGGCGGGGGCGGCGGGGGCGACAGCCGCGGGTTCGGCGGCGCGCTTCTTCGCCTGGGAGCTGACCATGATTTTGCCGGTGATCATGACGACGCACATCAGCAGGATCAGGCCGATGAACACGACCAGGTAGCCGCCGACGGCGACCAGCCCGGCTTCGCCGATGCCGATGTCGACCATGTCCGCTTTCACTAAGAATAACATGCTTCGTCCTCCTTACGCTTCTTCGATGGAGTAGACGGCGATGTTCTCTTCCTTGGCCTTGCGCTTCTCCAGGAATTCGCGCGCCTGCTTCGGGAAGCAGATGTAGCTCATGATGTCCTCTTCGCTGCGGGCCAGATCGCCCAGCTCTTCCTTCGCCTTGGCAAAGTCTTCGCCGGTGCGCTTGCTGTCCTCGATGCGGCAGTCCACAGGCTCCTTGCCTTCGCCGAGGATCTTATCCTGCAGCTCCTGGCTGACGGGAGCGGGGGCAATGCCGTACTCGCCCTTGAAATAGTTCTTGACCTCGTTGGAGATCTGCTTGTAGCGCTCGCCCAGCAGCACGTTGGTGACGGCCTGGTTGCCGACCATCTGGCTCAGCGGGGTGACCAGCGGGGGATAGCCCAGGTCCTTGCGGACGGCGGGGATCTCGGCCAGGGCGGCGTCGAACTTGTCCATGGACTTCATATCGGTGAGGTTTGCGATCATATTGGAGAGCATGCCGCCGGGGACCTTGTAGACCAGCGCCTGGGCGTCGGTGGCCATGCTCTTGGGGTTCAGGGTGCCGTTGTCGATGTACTTCTGCTTGATGGGCTTGAAGTAATCGTTGACCTCCTTGATGACGTCCTCGGCCAGGCCGCAGTCGATGCCATACTGCTGCAGGGCATAGAACATGGTGTCGGTGGAGGGCTGGGAGGTGCCGTTGGAGAAGGGGGAGGTGGCGCAGTCGATGACGTCCACGCCGGCCTCGATGGCCTTGGTGATGGTCATGTAGGCCATGCCGGTGGTGCAGTGGGTGTGCAGGACCACGGGCACATTGGGGAGGGCCTTCTTGATGCCCTTGATCAGGCCTTCGGCCTCATAGGGGCTCATGGTGCCGGCCATGTCCTTCAGGCAGAGGGTCTCGAAGCCCATCTTCACCAGCTCCTTGCACATCTCGACGTACTTCTCGACGGTGTGCACGGGGCTCTGGGTGTAGGAGATGCAGCCGGAGGCGATGACATGGCGGCCGTACTTCTTGGAATACTTCTTGACAGCCTCGAACGCGGTCTGCAGATTGCGGAAATCGTTCAGGGCGTCGAAGATGCGGATGATGTCGATGCCGTTCTTGATGGACAGCTCGACAAACTTCTCCACCACGTCGTCGTGGTAGTGCTTGTAGCCCAGCAGGTTCTGGCCGCGCAGCAGCATCTGCAGGCGGGTGTTGGGCATATGCTTCTTGATGTTGCGCAGCCGCTCCCAGGGATCCTCGCCCAGATAGCGGAGGCAGGAATCGAAGGTGGCGCCGCCCCAGCACTCGACGGAGTAATAGCCGGCCTTGTCCATGGTTTCGAGGATGTCCTCATAGTCGGCATAGGGCAGGCGGGTGGCCATCAGGGACTGGTTGGCGTCACGCAGGACGGTTTCCGTGATTTGCACTTTTCTTGCCATAGAATTCTTTCCTCCATTATGAGTCCTGGCACGGACTCTGTTTTCCCCCGCATCCGGCCGGAGCCGGATGCGGGATGCGATTGCAGATGATTAAGCCTTGGGGCCCGCGGCGACGACTTCCTCGCTCATGAGGGTGTACTTCTTGAAGTTCTCGATGAACTTGCCGGCCAGCTCCTTGGCCTTGGCCTCGTAGGCAGCCTTGTCTTCCCAGGTGTTCTCGACGATCAGCAGATCGGAGGGCACGCCCTCGATCTCGGTGGGAACCATAACGCCGAAGTAGGGATCCTTCACGAGCTCGACCTTCTCGATGGCGCCGGTCAGAGCGGCGGTGACCATCTTGCGGGTGTAGGCCAGCTTCATGCGCTTGCCGGTGCCGTTCCAGCCGGTGTTGACCAGGTAGACGTTGGCGCCGGACTTCTCGACCTTCTCAGCCAGCATGGCGGCGTAGATGGACGGATCCAGGGGCAGGAAGGGCTCGCCGAAGCAGGTGGAGAAGGTGGGCACGGGCTCCTTGACGCCGATCTCGGTGCCGGCGAGCTTGGAGGTGAAGCCGGAGACGAAGTAGTACATCGCCTGGTTGCGATCCAGCTTGGAGATGGGGGGCAGAACGCCGTAGGCGTCGGCGGTCAGGAAGATGACGGTCTTGGGGATGGCGCCCACGCCGGACAGCTCGGCGTTGTTGATATACTCGATGGGGTAGCCCACGCGGGAGTTGACGGCCAGGGAGTCGTCGTCGAAGTCGAACTCGCGGGGCTCGGGATCCATGACCACGTTCTCGACCAGAGCGCCGAAGCGGATGGCGTTGTAGATGTCGGGCTCCTTCTCAGCGGACAGGTTAATGCACTTGGCATAGCAGCCGCCCTCGAAGTTGAACACGGAGTCGTCGGCCCAGCCATGCTCGTCGTCGCCGATGAGCTTGCGGTTGGGGTCGGCGGACAGGGTGGTCTTGCCGGTGCCGGACAGGCCGAAGAACACGGCGGAGTCGCCGTCGGCGCCGATGTTGGCGGAGCAGTGCATGGGGAACACGCCCATCTTGGGCAGGACGTAGTTCATGACGGAGAAGACGGACTTCTTGATCTCGCCGGCGTACTGGGAGCCCGCGATCAGGACCAGATGCTTCTCATAGTCGATCATGATGGCAGCCTCGGAGCGGGTGCCGTCGATCTCGGGGATGCACTTGAAGCCGGGGCAGGCGATGACGGTGAAGTCTTCCTTGAAGTTGGCCAGCTGCTCAGCCGTGGGGCGGCGCAGCAGGTCGTTGATGAACAGAGCCTCGGAGGCCAGCTCGCAGATCACGCGGAAGCCCTTCATATACTTGGGGTCGGCGCCTGCGAAGCCGTCGAAGATGAAGACTTCCTTGTTCTGCAGATAAGCGATGACCTTGGCATAGATGGCGTCGAAGCCCTCCTGGGAGACGGGCTTGTTGACGGAACCCCAGGCGATCTCGTCGTGCACGCCGGCGGAATCGACGATGAACTTATCCTTGGCGGAGCGGCCGGTGTACTTGCCGGTCTTGACGACCAGCGCGCCGGTGTTGGAGAGGGTGCCTTCGCCGCGGCGCAGAGCATGCTCAGTCAGAGCGGCGGGGGCCAGGTTGCGGTAGACTGCGCTGGTGTTGATGATGCCCAGCTTTTCGATGCCGTAGGTTTCCATAAAAAGTTCCTCCTGAAACATAAGATATTTAGTAAAGAGTTTTGACAATGAATGAGAAAAAAGGACGAAAAAGCCCGCTCACCCTGTCAAAAACCCAATTCTCACCAAATAAAAATATAGCATAAATCGCACAGGATTTCTATAGGTAATTATCACAGTGAATCCGGTTTTTTTTGCTTATTACATGGCAATAATGGATACTTTAAATCCCGGCGGTTTTTTCTCCGCCTTCCGCGCTCCCGGCAGGCGGCGCGAGCCTCTTGATTTTTCCGCGCCGATATTGTAAGATGCTATCAGAACGGCAAAAGGAGGCGTGCTTATGAATCGGCGTGAACGCCGCTACGGGCGGATGTATCTTCCCCCGCTTCTGCTCGGTCTGACGGGCATCGCCCTGCTGGTGCTGGCCTGGGTGCTGGAGCTCCAGGGAGCCGGCGCCTCCGGCGCGCTGGACTCCGCCATGCGCGCGAGCAGCTTGCGCGACGTATTTCTGCACAGCGGCCTGCTCAAATCCCTGGACGCCGTGCTGCGGCCCAATCTCGTGATCTTCATCCTTCCGGCGATCCTGCTGGTCCTGTATCTGATCCGCATCCCGCCGAAGTACGCCCGCTTCGCCGTCGGCCTGTGCCTGGCCGCCGCCCTGCTCCATACCGTCATCGTGCTCTACTGCGGCAAGCATACCGCCACGGCCTTCTGCATGAAGTTCCCGGGCTATGACCTGCTGCGGCATCTGCGTTCAGCCCGGCTGGACAGGCGATTCCTGAACGTCCTGCCCGCCTGCGCCGACGGCGCGTTCTTCCTCAGCACCGTCAGCGCCGTGTTCACGACTCTGGTCTACTGCTTCGTCAAAGCCCGCTCTGAAAAGCGCAACGCCGCCTTCGACGAGCGCAACGCCTACCTCATCAACGCCGGCGCCGTCAGCGCTCCGGCCCCCGTCGAGGAACCCGAGAACGCGCTGGAGCTCCCCGCGGAACCCGGCAGCGCCCCGGAGCCCCCCGCGGTGACCGACGAGCCCACCCGGGTACTGGAGCTGCCGGAAGAATTTTCCTCCCGGCGTTGACAAATCCGCCGAGCTGTGCTACAATCCATTCAAATCTTTCATATCGCAAACGCAATGACGGGAAGTAGTAATTCCTGCGCGGGCACTCAGAGAAGAGGCGGTTGCTGCGAGCCTCAGTAGGTTTCGACGGCGTCGTCCCCCGTTAGCCCGGATGCCGGCATGTCTGTGCCGGGATAAGTGCGGGCTTTGCCCGAATTCAGGTGGTACCACGGATCTTTCCGCCCTGAGCAGTATTTGCTCAGGGCGTTTTTTCATACGATCATCCGGAAGGAGTGTAATAAATGGAACTGAAATTCTACAATCAATCCAACAAGCTCAACGACGTCTGCTACGACATCCGCGGTCCCGTCATGGACGAGGCCGAGCGCATGGAAGCCCTCGGCAGCAAGATCCTCAAGCTGAACATCGGCAATCCCGCCCCCTTCGGCTTCAGCGCCCCCGACGAGGTACTGCTGGATCTGATCTATAACCTGCGCTCCTGCGAGGGCTATTCCGACTCCCGCGGCCTGTTCTCCGCCCGCAAGGCCATCATGCAGTACTGCCAGCTCAAGCACATCCCCAATGTGGGCATCGACGACATCTTCACCGGCAACGGCGTCAGCGAGCTCATCATGATGTCCATGCAGGCCCTGCTGGACTCCGGCGACGAGATCCTGGTCCCCGCCCCGGACTATCCCCTCTGGACCGCCTCCGTCACCCTGGCCGGCGGCACCGCCGTCCATTATATGTGCGACGAGGCCTCCGGCTGGTATCCCGATGTGGAGGATATCCGGAAAAAAGTCACCCCGCGCACCAAGGGCATCGTGGTCATCAACCCCAACAACCCCACCGGCGCCCTCTATCCCAAGGAGGTGCTGGAGGGCATCGTCGAGGTGGCCCGGGAGCACGACCTCATCCTCTTCGCCGACGAGATCTACGACCGTCTGGTCATGGATGAGCAGAAGCACGTGGCCCTGGCCTCCCTGGCCCCGGACCTGCTGACGCTTTGCTTCAACGGCCTGTCGAAATCCCACCGCGTGGCGGGCTTCCGCTGCGGCTGGGTGTGCCTGGCGGGCAACAAGAACCGCGCCAAGGGCTACATCGCCGGCCTGAACATGCTGGCGAAGATGCGCCTGTGCTCCAATGTGCCCGGCCAGAGCATCATCCAGACCTCCCTGGGCGGCTACCAGAGCGCCGACGAGCTGCTCATGCCCGGCGGCCGCATCTATGAGCAGCGCGAATACATCTACAACGCCCTCAATCAGATCCCCGGCATCTCCGTCACCAAGCCCACCGCCGCCTTCTACATCTTCCCCAAGGTGGACATGGCCAAGTTCAACATCCACTCCGACGAGCAGATGGCCCTGGACCTGCTGAAGAAGGAGAAGATCCTCGTCACCGCGGGCACCGGCTTCCACTGGCCCGAGCAGGATCACTTCCGCATCGTCTACCTGCCGAATCTCGACACCCTCCACAACGCCATGCGCAAGATGGAGCGGTTCTTCGGCTCCTACCGTCAGAGCTGAGGAGGGTCCCCATGAAAAAGGTTTTGCTCATCAACGGCAGTCCCCATCAAAACGGCAACACCGCCATCGCCCTGAAAGAAATCGCCGCGCAGCTCAAGCTGCGCGGCGTGGATTCCGAGATATTCTGGATCGGAGCAGGCCCCATGCAGGGCTGCATCGGCTGCGGCGGCTGCGGCAGGACGGGCGGCTGCGTCCTGGCGGACGACGTCAATACCTGCGCCGAGGCGATGCGCGGCGCGGACGCGATGGTCATCGGCTCGCCGGTGTACTACGCGGGGCCCAACGGCGCGCTGTGCGCCTTCCTGGACCGCCTGTTCTATTCCCACGGGAGGGAATTTGACGGCAAGCCCGGCGCCTGCGCGGTGGTGTGCCGCCGGGGCGGAGCCAGCGCCGCCTTCGACCGGCTGAACAAATATTTTACCATCAGCAATATGCCCGTGGCGCCCAGTCAGTACTGGAACAGCATCCACGGCGCCGCCCCCGGCGAAGCGGCCGCCGACGCCGAGGGCCTGCAGATCATGCGCACCCTGGCCGACAATCTGGCCTGGATGCTCGAAGCCCTGCCGGCGCCGCCGGCGCGGCAGCCGAAAACCTTCACCAATTTTATTCGCTGAGCGTTTCCACCTCGAGGTCGCCGTCTTTGACGGTGACCTCCATTTTTGTCCCGGGGGCCACGTCGCCGCGGACGATGCGCCGGGCGATGATGGTCTCCACGGTGTGCTGGATATACCGCTTGAGGGGTCTGGCGCCAAACTGCGGGTCGTAGGAGGCGTCGATGATAAAGGTCTTGGCCTCCTCGGACAGGGTGCAGCTCAGCTGTCTCTCGGCCAGACGGCGGTTGAGGTTCGCGATCTGCAGGTCGATGATGTGGGTCATGTCGTCCCGGGTCAGGGGCTTGTAGAACACGATCTCGTCCAGGCGGTTGAGGAACTCCGGCCGGAAGGACATGCGCAGCTGGGCCTCCACCATGCTCCTGGCCTCCTCGGAGATGTTGCCCTCGTCGTCGATGCCGCCCAGCAGATACTGGGAGCCCAGGTTGGAGGTGAGGATGATGATGGTATTCTTGAAGTCCACCACCCGGCCCTGGGAATCGGTCACATGACCGTCGTCGAGCACCTGCAGAAGCACGTTGAACACATCGGGATGGGCCTTCTCCACCTCGTCGAAGAGGATGACGCTGTAGGGTCTGCGGCGCACGGCCTCGGTGAGCTGGCCGCCCTCCTCATAGCCCACATAGCCGGGAGGCGCCCCGATCAGGCGGGAGACGTTGTGCTTCTCCATGTACTCGGACATGTCGATGCGCACCATGTTCTTCTCATCGTCGAACAGGCACTCGGCCAGGGCCTTGGCCAGCTCGGTCTTGCCCACGCCCGTGGGGCCCAGGAAGAGGAACGAGCCGATGGGGCGGTTGGGATCCTTGATGCCGGCGCGGCTGCGCACGATGGCCTCGGCCACACTTCTGACGGCCTCGTCCTGGCCGATGACCCGCCTGTGCAGGATCTGCTCCAGATTCAGCAGCTTCTCCCGCTCGCCCTCCATGAGCCGCGCCACGGGGATGCCCGTCCAGCGCTCCACGATGCGGGCGATCTCCTCCTCGGTGACCTTGTCGCGCAGCAGGTTCGCGCCCCGGGCGCTCTGAGCCCGCTGCTCCTCCTCGGCCAGGGCCCGCTTGGCCTCGGGCAGATCGCCGTACTTGAGCTTGGCAGCCTTCTCCAGGTCGTAGCTCTGCTCGGCCTTTTCGATCTCGGCGTTGATGCTCTCGATCTGCTCGCGCAGCTGCTGCACCCGGCCGATGGAATTCTTTTCGTTTTCCCACTTGGCCTTCATGGCGTTGAAGGTATCCCTGGCCTCCGCCAGCTCCTTCTGCAGCTCCTCGCGCCGGCCCACGGACAGGGGGTCCTCCTCATTCTTGAGGGCGGCCTCCTCGATCTCCATCTGGATGATGCGGCGGGAGACCTTCTCGTCGATGAGGTCGATGGCCTTGTCCGGCAGGAAGCGGTCGGTGATATAGCGGTGGGACAGGGTGGCCGCCGCGATGATGGCGGGGTCGGTGATCTTCACCCCGTGGAACACCTCGTAGCGCTCCTCCAGGCCGCGGAGGATGGCGATGGTATCCTCCACGCTGGGCTCGTCCACCAGCACGGTCTGGAACCGGCGCTCCAGGGCGGGATCCTTCTCGATGTACTGGCGGTACTCGTCCAGGGTGGTGGCGCCGATGCAGTGCAGCTCGCCCCGGGCCAGCATGGGCTTGAGCAGATTGCCCGCGTCCATGGAGCCCTCGGTTTTGCCGGCGCCCACGATGGTGTGCAGCTCGTCGATGAACAGCAGGATCTGCCCCTCGGACTTGCGTACCTCCTCCAGCACGGCCTTCAGGCGCTCCTCAAATTCGCCGCGGTACTTGGCGCCGGCAATCAGCGCGCCCATATCCAGGGAGAAAATGGTCTTGTCCTGCAGGCTGCGGGGCACATCGCCCTTGACGATGCGCTGGGCCAGGCCCTCGACGATGGCGGTCTTGCCCACGCCGGGCTCGCCGATCAGGCAGGGGTTGTTCTTGGTCTTGCGGGAGAGGATGCGGATGACGTTGCGGATCTCGTCGTCGCGGCCGATGACGGGGTCCAGCTTCTGCTCCCTCGCCCGGCGCACCAGATCGGTGCCGAACTTCTCCAGGGCCTCGTAGGTGTCCTCGGGGTTGTCGTTGGTGACGCGCTGGGTGCCGCGGACGCCCTGCAGCGCCTTGAGCACCACCTCCTCGGTGATGCCGTAGTGATCGAACATCAGCTTCAGGGTGGCGTCGGGGGTACGCAGCAGGCCCAGGAACAGGTGCTCCACGGAGACGAAGTCGTCCTTCATCCGGGCGGCTGCCTGCTCCGCTTCATGGAAGGCGTTGTCCACGGGACGGCCGATGTAATACTTGCCCGCCTCTCTGCCGCTGCCGGTGACCTGGGGCAGCTTGCGGATCTCCATGTTTGCCGCGGCCTCCATGCTCTCGGGGCTCACGCCCATGCGCTTGAGCAGCTGCGGGATCAGGCCGTTCTGGCTCTGCAGCAGGGACTGGAGCAGATGGACCTGCTCGATCTGCTGGTTGTTGTGCTCCAGGGCGATATCCTGGGCGCCCTGGATGGCCTCCAGGGATTTTTGCGTATAGTTTTTCGGATTCATGATGCATGCTCCTTTCCGAAGGGATTTAGCACTCTGCTTTATAGAGTGCTAACTTTTTTCTATATCATACCCCTTTTCCAGCCCCTTGTCAATAGATATTACGTCAACCGAAAAAAGAATTTGAAATTATTTCTAACTTAATAATTGTGTAATATCTTTTCTCTTTTTTTCGTAATATTTCCCGGATATTATGTAACCATAAAAGCAGCAACGAGTAAACTTTTTCATTTCCCCCTCTCTCTTATATGGAAGCAACCGCCTGCAAGCTGGTCACTTGCCGGCGGTTCTTCATTTGGAAAGGAGCGCCCCGGCATTGACGGCCGTCGAAAGCTGCGCTAAAATGAAACCCGAAGAAACCTTACGGGAGGTATCGTGATGAATTACAAAGGCGTCGGCGCGATTTTCTGTCTGATCTCCGCGCTTCTGTTTGCCGCCAGGTATCTGGCCGCAGCGATTTTCATGAGCAGTACCATGAGCTGGGACGCGGAGCTGTTTTCCAACGCGCTGTCCTATGTCGGCGCGCCGCTGCTGATTGCTTCCATCGCCGCTCTGATTGCCGGCGTAGTCTTCCTGGCCGCGGGCATCGTCCGCGACAGGAAAAAGTAAGCACCGACACAAGCGAGGCCCGGACCGACGGTCCGGGCCTCGCAGCGTGTCAAAAAAGTATTTTTGCCACGCTGCGTGCGTTTTCCAAACTTTTGAAACAGTTTGGAAAACGGTTTGATTGAACGCGAAAGGAAACCCTGACGGTTTCCTTTCACACTATCCTTCCCTCCGATTCTTGAAGTCTTCTGAGTTTTTTGA
>CADBKB010000072.1 GCA_902795095.1 Oscillospiraceae bacterium | reverse complement strand
TGAGCACTTGCAATCTTCCGTAAAGTGGCGAAATACGCCTTTACGATAATATGTCTCTTTGTCAATTACTTTATAATTCATTTTCTTCACCCTTACAAATCCCGAGTTATTGCGCTGACATCCAAACCACAGTCACAACCTGCCGTTATCCAAATCACTAACTCAACCCTGCCTCAAAAACATCCAAACCGGCCACTCAACCCAGTGACATCTAAACAGCCAACTCAACCCTCCGACCGGAACGATTGATATGTTCTGATAGAGCGATTTTTACGGTCAAATCTGCTCGCTGCCGCTGATGGTCAAGTGCCCGAAAAGCCAGGAAATACGGCACTTTTGACGGCCTTATGTATCTTTCCGTGACATCAATACTACCGTCTCCACATGAGCGCATCTTGGGAACAGATCCACGCATTCGGCCTTTTGAGGGGCATATCCGAGCGCGCGGAAGCGGGCGACGTCGCGGGCCAGGGTGGCGGGGTCGCAGGAGACGTAGATCACCCGGTCCGGAGCCATTTGCGCGACGGTCTCCACCACGTCCGGGGCCAGGCCCTTGCGGGGCGGATCCACCACCACGACGTCCGGCCGCAGACCCTCGCCGAGCAGCTTTTGCGCCGCCTGTCCCGCGTCGGCGCAGAAGAAGCGGGCGTTGCCGATCCCGTTTCTCTCTGCGTTTCGCTTCGCATCCTCGATGGCGGCGTCCACGAGCTCCACGCCCACGGCCTGCCCGGCGTCCCGGGCCAGGTGGAGGGTGATGGTGCCGGTGCCGCAGTAGAGATCCAGCACCGTGTCGCTTTTTGTCAGACCGGCAAAGACCCGCGCCTTCTCATAGAGGACCTCCGCCTGCGCGTGGTTCACCTGATAGAACGAGCGGGGAGAGAGGCGGAAGCGAAGGCCGCACAGCTCGTCCTCAATGGCGTCGGCGCCCCAGAGGGTGCGGAATTTGTCGCCCATGATGGCGTTGCCCGGCCGGGTGTTCGCGCACAGGATCACGGAGGCCAGAGCCGGCACCCGATCGCGGAGCAGTTTACATAACTCATGCTCCTTCGGAAGCCGGTCGCCGTTGGCGATCAGACAGACCATCACCTGGCCCGTCGCTTTGGCGGTGCGTACAAAAATATGACGCACAAGCCCCGCATTGGTTCCCTCGTCATAGACGCTGACATGATATTTGCGCAGATAGTCCACCACCGCCTGTCGGGCGGCGTTGGCGGCGCCGTTCTGCAGAAGACAGTGATCCGCGGGGATCAGATCGTGGGTGCGAGCGCGGTAGAAGCCGGCGTCCGCCTTTCCTTTATACATGCCCACGGGGAAGATGGCCTTGTTGCGGTAGCCGGTCAGTTCCTTTGCCCCCGCAATGGGGAGCTCGCCAGGATCCCAGCCGCCGAGGCGGCGCAAGGCGTCGCGCACCCGCTGTGCCTTCAGGCGCAGCTCCTCGGCGTAGTCCATATGGCGGAAGTCGCAGCCGCCGCAGACCTTGGCCCAGGGGCAGTCCCGCACGATGCGGTGGGGCGAGCGCTCTAAAATGGCTTCGATTTTTCCGATGGCCTTGCTTTTTCCCGCATGGACGATGGAAATGCGCACCCGTTCCCCGGCGATGGCGTTGGGGATGAACACGGCGCAGCCCTCGGCATGGGCGATGCCCATGCCGTCGGCGGTATAGTCGGTGATTTCCGTCTCATAGACGGCGTTGTTTTTCAGCATAACAGCCTCCAAAGGCGTTTTTTTCAGTGTATCACAAAAAACGGGAGGGGTAAAGAGAAAAGACCCGGGCGTGAATGTCCGGGCCTTTTGCCTTCAGGAAGATCCTGCGTCGACGGTGCGGTACCGTTTCTTCACCGGGGCCTCGCGCAGGTTGATGTAGGATCGCCGCCGGCATTTTGCAAGCAGCCTGCGGCCTTCCTCGGTGCGGGTATATACCACCGCAAAGCGTCCGGCGGTTTTGCGCAGGCAGGCGGCGAGCAGGGCCGCGCTCTGCCGGTTTTTCCCCAGGGCGGAGGGACAGGCGAAGGCGCGGGTAAAATCATAGCGGCCGAGGGCGGTGCGGCCGATGAGCACATAGCGGGGGTTGCCGATGGGGCATACCAGCTCTGTGACGGCGGCATTGAAGATGTTCTGGTCACGAACCGGGGCGCCGTGGAGACGAAGGTTTACATAATTATCCCCGCTGTCTGCCTCCAGGGCGGCGGGTGCGATCTGTCCGCTTTGGCACAGGGCTTGATACACCGCCTCGCCCAGGGCCCGGATGGAGCGGGTGGGGCTGCGGTGCCGCAGCAGGCGAACGGCGCCCCGGGAGAGGCCGTAGACCGAAGCGCCCAGCACGCCCGCCAGGGCGAAGCTCGGCGCAGGCAGACCGTGGGCGGCGGCCAGCCACAGGGGGCGGATCAGGGCGAAGCTGAGACCGGCCAGCGCGGTGTACAGCGTCCCGCCTGGGACCGAGAGCGCCGGCAGGCGGGCCCGGGAACTGATCCGGGTCTCCAGCTCGGTGCGCACCGGGTGCATTGCGACGGCGCGGCGCCAGGTCTCCGTCGAAGTATCCCGGCGGGCGCTCAGCGCCAGCATCTGCCGGTCGATCTCCGCGATCCCCGCCCGGTCGAAGGGGGGATGGATGACAGTGAGCCGCTCAAAGCCGCTCTCGATTTCTCCGGTTTGCTGATTCGGGCCCAGGAAGGCGTCGAAGCGGCGCACCAGGACGTCAAAATCATAGGATGACAGCAGGTCGGCGTCTGCCTGCGCCGGCGGGAGATCGCCGAACAGATCGGCGGGGGTGACGGTGGCCAGGTGCCAGATGTTGGCCGTCTTGTCCGGCTGGGCAGGGTCGATGCGGATGGCCCTGCCGCGCATCTGGTTGGACTGCACGAAGCTGCCCACGGTGCTGGCCAGGATCAGGGTATTGACGCAGGGGGCGTCCCAACCCTCGCCAAGCAGGGCGCGGGTGCCGATGAGGATCCGCACGTCGCCGGAGGCCAGCAGGGCGCCGACGGTTTCCACCGCGGCGTGCAGGCTCGGAAAGAGCATCCTGCAGTAGGGCGCGCCGGGGATCTGCACCCGGGGATGGGGCAGGTCCGCGGCAATGCGCTCCGGCAGGAGCACAAGATCCCCGGACAGCACCGCCGTCGGGACCTCCGGCAGCGCCCGGCGCAGGGTTTCGAATATGCTCACCACGCTGATGGAGGAGAAGCGCGCCCGCGCTGTCAGACCCGCGAGGTCTTCTTTTTTAATGTAGTCCGCCAGGATCAGCAGGCGCAGGCGGCTGCCCATGGCGGCATGCTCGCTTTTTGCGATCTCGGCGATGCTGCCGAGCTTGCCCGCGGAGCTCACCAGCAGCCGCTTGAGCCGGTCGTTCAGCACGAGACAGACCCGACCCCGGTCGTACAGGCCGTGGGCCTTGAGCACCGCCGCCAGGGCCTCCCGAGCCGGTTCGGAGATCAGATCCCCGTCCAGAAGGCGCGCCAGCGCCGCCTCCGCCAGCGCCGGCGTGTAGGGCGGCAGGGTGGAGCTGCCGGTCAGCGCCCGCAGACGCCGACGGGGGAGGATGTAGCCGTAGGATTCCAGCAGCACCGGCAGCGCAGGCGATTCCGTTTCCGCGCCGACGGGAAGATCCCGCAGGGCGCAGTAGGCCTCCGGCAGGGCGTCGAGGGCGGCAATCTGCGCCATCGCCGCCGCAGCGCGCTCCCGGTGGTCGCGCAGGACGGCCAGCTCCGCCTCGGTGGGAAAGCTCAGATAAACGAAGTCCCGGTGGGGACACAGCGCCTGCTCCGCCACCAGCTCCGGGACGAAGATTTCCTCGTCGATCTCGCCGCACAGGGCGTGATACCGGGCCCATTCCGGGCCCTCGGCGTCATAGGGCGGAGTGGCGGTGAGGGATATGACGGTGATCTCCCGATCCAGCGCTTGCAAAACCGCGTCCAGAGCCCGGTACCACTCATTGCGCAGGTGGTGGGCCTCGTCGAGGCAGACCGTGCGGATCCCGGCCGCGCGGATGAGCGCGACCGGCGCGTCCGGACCGCCGTTTTGCTCCGTCAGCGTGTACAGGGCCTGGTAGGTGACGGAGTTCACCGTGCGCAGCGCGTGAAGATCCTCGGAGTACAGGGAATCGAGCTCTCCCGGATCGGCCAGGAACAGCTCCCGCAGCCGCTCGCCCCACTGGTCCCGGATCGCGCTCGTGGGCGACAGGATGAGGCAGGGCGCGCCGAGGCGGCGGATCAGCTCCAGGCCGAGGACGGTCTTGCCGCTGCCGGGGGCGGCGACGATATGCAGTTTTCCGTCGCCGAGGTAGTCCCGGGCCCGATCCAGCACCCGTTGCTGGCAGGGGCGGAAGGTCCCGCGAAAGCGCACGCGGTCAAAATCAGTCATGACGTCCTCCGATCATATTTTTTTCAGTGTAGCACATTCTTCCGCCCGGCGCAACCGGAAGGAGCGGCGATTCCGGACACGGGATTGCGGCGCAAAAAACGGGAAAGAAGACAGGATCCAGCCAGGCCGGAGGACGCGTTTCATCCCGGGAGCGGCGCGGAATAAAAACGGGCGGCAGGCCGCCCGGGCGATTGCGGAACGCGAAAGCCGCCGGACTGTGTAAAATAGGGCTAATTTGAAAAAACGTCTTGAAAAGGGGCGGCAGATTGGTATACAATAGGAAAAAAGTCCCATGAAACAGTTCGCAAACAGGAGAGAAGCCATGAAGAAAAAAATGCGGATCGGCATCATTGCCCAGGTCGCGCTGCTGTTTGCCGCAGGGGTGCTGACCATCGGCGTCGTCACATTCTTTTCCCAGCGGCTGTCCTCAGACAGGAGCGTGCGCACCGAGGTCGAGCGGATCGCCTCGGAGCGGGCCGAAGAGGTGCGGAGCGCCGTACAGGCCTATCCGGCCCATGCCTGGCTGATGCAGTACTGGTATGAGCATGACGACGAGATGGACATTGAATACGATGTGGACTATTCCTCCGGCACGAAGACCGAGGAGAAAGCGCGCCTTCTGCATGAGCATCAGCCCTCGCTGGAGCTGGAATATGCCACCACCGCCCAGATCACTGCGCTGCCGGAGGAAGACCAGAAGCTCTATGCCGAGATCGTCTATTCCTGGCTGATCACCCGCCTCAACGAGATCAAGCGGGCAAACCGCATCGATTTCCTGTTCTGCGTGCTGACGGACAGCGCCTATGAGTCCCAGTATTTCCTGTTCAGCGCCGCGGATCCCGGCGCCGTGCGCGGCACCAATTATCTGGAGGTTTATCCCCTGGGCAAGGAGGTGTCCGTGGCCGAAAACAAGAGCCAGCAGGACGCCATGCGCTATGCCCGCCGTTACAACGGTCATCTGGCCGAGGCGGGGGATTACGTGGACTACTACGCTTATCTGGGCGTCGTGTGCGACCGGCCCGCCCTCATCGGCCTGACCTACAATCTCTCTGATATCAATGCCACCATCCGGGCGCAGACCTGGCGCGGCACCGCTCTGGCGGTCGGCCACCAATTGGTGCTGTCCCTTCTGTGCCTGTGGCTCATCTATCTGTTTGTCCTGCGGCCGCTGAAAAAGATCCAGGCGAACATCCGCCTTTACAAAGAAACCAAGGACAGCGCCGCGGTGGCGGAGGATCTGGCGCAGATCCGCTCCCACAATGAGATCGGCGAGCTGTCCGCGGACGTGGTGGACCTGACCCGGGAGGTGGACGACTATCTCGGCAGGATCGAGACCATCACCGCCGAGCGTGAACGCATCGGCACGGAGCTGGCCCTGGCCTCCCGGATCCAGGACGATATGCTGCCGAATATTTTCCCGCCCTTCCCGGAGCGCCGGGATTTCGATATCTATGCCTCCATGACCCCCGCCAAGGAGGTGGGCGGCGATTTCTACGATTTCTTCATGGTGGACGATTCCCACCTGGCCATTGTGATTGCGGATGTGTCGGATAAGGGCATCCCCGCCGCCCTGTTCATGATGGCGTCCATGCTGATGATCCACCAGACCGCCATGAATGAGCGCAGCCCCGCAAAGGTGCTGGCCTCGGTCAACGACCAGATCTGCACCAACAATCGCGAGCAGATGTTTGTCAGCGTCTGGATGGGACTGCTGGATCTGCGCACCGGCGTCATCACGGCGGCAAACGCGGGCCACGAGTATCCCATCGTGAAGCAGCCCGGCGGTGCATTCGAGGTGCTGCGGGATAAGCACGGCTTTGTCCTGGGCGGAATGGAGGGCTTGAGCTACCGCGATTATGAGATCCTGCTGGAGCCCGGCGCCAAGCTTTTCCTCTACACCGACGGCGTGCCGGAAGCCTCGAAGCAGGACAATGTCCTGTTTGGAATGGAACGGACGGTGGAGGCCCTGCGCAGCGCGGAGGACGGCACCCCGGCCCAGATCCTGGAGGCGGTCAATCGGGCCGTGGGAGAATTCGTGGGCGACGCCCGCCAGTTCGACGATCTGACCATGCTCTGCGTGCACTATATCGGCCCCGACGCCGAAGCCTGACCTGACGCCGCTGCGCGCCGTCGCCGGGTCCGGTCCAGGGTTGGGACCGTCAACGCAAAAAAGGCAGCACCCCGCTGGGGCGCTGCCTTTTTGGAGCTGATGGCCGGACTTGAACCGGCGACCTGCTGATTACGAATCAGCTGCTCTACCGACTGAGCCACATCAGCATAGGATTTCGTGCTGTTTAGTGTATCATATTTTCCGCGGCTCGTCAATCCCCGGATACCGGAAAAAACCGATTCTCTTTTTGCCTTCGGCCAATGGCAGGAAAAGCACCGGCGCCGGCCGGCCGATTTTTTGGGTGCAGATATCGACGATGTTCTCGATCTTCTCCTGCCGGATCTTCTCGTACCCGTCGTGGACGACCCGGCACCCGGCGAAACGGACCTCGCTGTCGGAAAACGGATTCGACGCGCACGGATCGTAGCCCATCAGATCATCCATGCGCCGGGAGTTGGAGGCCGCGATATACAGTGTGCCGATCCCGCGCGCGTAGGCCAGCGGCGCGGTGTGGGACAGCATAGATATGCTGCTCGACAGCCCGTACCAGTAGTTGGAGCCGAGCAGCGGCTCGCTGAGGCGGGACAGCGTGAAATAATTATCAAAGGTTCGGAAGGACGTGCGGATCACGTCATAGGGCAGCTTCAGAAGCGCCGAGGTCGATTGCAGCAGGCGCTCGACCTCATCCCAGCCGCGGCGATTTTCGTATTCGACGTCCGCGCCCCAGATCGCGAGCATGCGCGGCTGCTCCCCGTAGTGGGTCAGCAGTGTGTCGAAGGAATCGACGCCGCCGGAAAAAAGCGCGGCGGCGCTGTCGCCGGGACTGTCGTTTTTTACAAGACGATCCGCACGGACGCTGCCCTTTAATGCTGCGTTCGGATAGATGACGCCGTAGCCTCCGACAATGCGGGGGATGCAGTCGTAAAACGCCTGATCGAGCTCCGGGACGATGATCTCTGCGCCGGTCAGCCAGGCGATGGGCAGCATTGTGCCGACAAACGGCACCGCGAGAATGGAAGCCGGTATGTCAGTGAGCGCGATGGGGTATTCGATCGTAAAGCTGCCGCCGGCAAAATACGAGGTCAAGGCGGCGCCGATCTGCGTCTGATATGTCAGCTTGTTCTGATCGACGTCGATGCCGGTCAGACGGATCGTCATATCAGCCGCCATCTGACAGCACCTCAAGATCGGG
>CADBKB010000071.1 GCA_902795095.1 Oscillospiraceae bacterium | reverse complement strand
CGTCTTTTCAGCCTGCCGGACCGCTTCATGCGACGGCAGGCTTTTTGAGAAAATGCAAGAAAACAGGAGGACCGATTATGAAGCATGCAAGATCCATCCGGCTGATCAGCCTGCTGCTGACGCTGTGCCTTGCCGCATCCCTGGTCACGCTGCCCGCCGCCGCTGCGGACGGGAGCGCGGAGTCCGCGGATACTTACGACGGCTCGCAGCTTTGGCTCAACTACCGCCTTGTCAAGGACGCATCCAGGCTGAGCGAGTACCGCGCCGCAGCCACCGCCATCGTCGTGGAAAACTACGACGCCAATCCTACCTATCGCCACTCCAGAAACGGCAGCGAGTGGACGCCCCGGCAGCCCAATAACGCGAAAGAGACCGTCGTGGCCAGCACCCTGGAGGCCGCCCGGCTGGAGCTCTCCAAAGCGTTCTCCGGTCTGCTCGGCCAGGAGGTCCCCTTTGCCGACGCCGTAACGGCAGACGGCGCCGTCGTGGTGGGCACGCCCGACTCCTCTCCCCTGATCGCGGGTCTGAACCTCAGCGCCGACCTGGCCAAGGTGGGCGACGAAGGCTATCTGATCCGCTCCGTCACTCTCGGGGGCAAGAAGGCCACCGTCATCGCCGGCAACACAGAGATCGGCGCCCTGTACGGCACCTACGCCTTCCTCCGTCTGATGCAGACGCAAAAGTCCGTCTCGGATCTGAACATCGCCGACCAGCCGAAGGTCAATCATCGCCGCCTGAACAACTGGGACGCGGAGCGCCTGTACGCCGGCACCAACGCCACCGGCGAGGGCAGCTCCACCGGCGGCGACGGCTCGATCTTTGAGTTCGGCAACGGAAATACCGCTCTGCCGACGATTCTGGACCGCTATATCGTCTTTGCCAGAGTCTGCGCCAGCGTGGGCATCAACGAGATCACCATCAACAACGTCAATGCCAAGGAGGCCTACCTCAGCGAGGCGTACATTCTCAATGAAGCCGCCCTGGCCGATGTGCTGCGCCCCTACGGCGTCAAGATCGGCCTGTCCGTGCGCTATACCTCCGCCACGAACTCCGCGTGCAATACCTCGGCGGATACCGCCGCAGGCGGTCCCTCCCGGATCTCCGGCAACGACGCCAACAATCCCTACGTCGAGAAGTTCCAGAACTGGTGGACCAATAAGACCGAGCAGATCCGCTCCCGCATCCCCGACTTCATCGGCTACACCGTCAAGGCCAACTCCGAGGGTCAGCCCGGTCCCCAGGACTACGGCTATGACCACGGCGACGGCGCCTACGGCCTCGGCCAGGCCCTGGCCAAGGTCAACGACGGCCTGCCCAACAACATGACCCTGTTCTGGCGCACCTTCGTCTACAACGCCAGCGTGGACACCGACCGCCTGAAGCGGGCTTACATGGAATTCAAGCCCATCAACGACGATCCGGCCCGCAGCTTCGGCGATAACGTCTTCGTCCAGACCAAGAACGGTCCCCTGGACTTCCAGGGCCGCGAGCCGTTCCACCCCATGTTCGGCGCCATGGACAAAACCAACCAGGCCATTGAGGTCCAGATCACCCAGGAGTACACCGGACACCACATCTCCCTGTGCTATCTCGGCACCGAGTGGGAGGAGATTTACAAGACCGACACCCGCACCGGCGGCAAGACCGTTCTGGTGGGCGAGGTGCTCGACGGCTCCGCCCAGGGCCAGGTGGACACCGCCATCGTCGGCGTCAACAACATCGGCAACTCCCCCAACATGACCGGCAACCATTTCGCCGCCTCCAACTTCTTCGCCTTCGGCCGTCAGGCCTGGGACTGGACCCAGAGCGCTGAGGACATCGCCGAGGATTGGGTCCGCATGACCTGGTCGAACGACGACGAGGTGGTGGAAACCATCGTCACCATGATGATGGGCTCCTATGAGGCCCTGGTCAGCTATCAGACCCCCTACGGCGTCGGCCACCAGATGACCGGCACCGGCACCCACTACTTCCCCAACCCCGCCCAGATCATCTTCAACGGCGGCTCCATCCGCGACGACTGGTCCCCCGCCTATTACAGCCGGGTCGACGGCGTCGGCGTGGGCTACAACCGCACCGACCACGAGGAGCTGACCTCCTTCGGCATGCAGATGGGCAGCAACCTGGCAGGCCAGTACGCCGACGAGCTCGCCGAAGAGTACAACGACATCGACCAGATCCCCGAGAACCTGCTGCTCTGGTTCCACCACGTCCCCTGGGACCATGAAATGAAAGACGGCCGCACCTTCTGGGAGGACGCCGTATACCTCATGCAGGAGGGCGTGCAGTACGTTTCCTGGATGAATGACGCCTGGGCCTCTCTCGAGGGCAAGATCGACTCTGCCCGCTACAAGGCCGTCACCGAAAAGCTGTGGCGTCAGGAGATCGACGCCAGCGAATGGCGCGACTTCTACCGCGGCTACTGGAACGCCAACAACGGCCTGGATATCCCCGTGGACGACGGCCTGCTGTCCGTCGCCGTGACCTTCGGCACCGGCGCCAACCAAAAGACCTTCCGGGGCTTCGACCTGTCCGTGGACGCCTTCAACAAAACCCAGCCCGGCATGCCGACGCTGCAGGCGCCCCCTTCAGCAATATGTTCGTGGCAGTGGATCAGGCCTATACCCTGCAGATGCCCTCCAATGTGTCCAAAACCGTCAGCAAGGTGGAATTCCTGAACGCCGACGGCGCCGAGGGCAGCTATGAGGTCGTTTCCTGCACCGATACCGGCGCGGTAATCAAGGTCACGCGAGAGGGTCCCTTCGGTCCCCTGTCGAAGACCTACAACTTCAAATTTGCGGCCAGCACCGCCCTGTCCGAGATCAAGGTCAATGACACAGCCATCCCCGGCTTTGACCCCGAGGACGCCGACTATAGCGTCTTGATCGACGATGTGGCCCCGGTGGTGCCTGCCATCACCGCCAGCGCGGAGGATCCCGCCGCCCAGGTCACCGTAACTCCCGCCGCCCAGGTGCCCGGCAAGACCACCATCACCGTCAAGAACGGCAGCGCCACGAAGATCTATACCGTCAGCCTGGCAGGCAAGGCCGACTTCGTCGAGGAATTCGACGGCAGCGCGCCCGCCGAGGAATGGACCTGGGTGCGCGAAAACGCCTCCAACTGGAAGCAGGCGGACAGCGCTCTGACCGTCACCGCCGAGAGCGGCGACATCAAGGGCGGCACCAACACCGCCAAGAACATCCTGACCCGCAGCACCGGCGGCGGCGACTGGGAGGCCACGGCGAAGCTCAAGCTCTCCGCGGTGCCCTCCGGCAGCAACCAGGCGGCCCTCATCATCTACCAGGACGACGGCAACTACCTCAAGGCCAACCTGGAATACAGCAGCAACTACCTGCGCGCCTCCGGCGGCGTGGAGCGCAACGGCAGCTACACCGAGCTGTTCTACGACGCGCTGGAGACCCGCCAGAATCTGAGCGCATCGAAAAACGTCGTCTACTTCCGCGTGATCAAGGAAGCCGACACCTACCGTCTGAGCTGGGGCACCGACGACACCGCCCTGCGCAGCCTCGGCGTGACCTCGATCGCTCTGAACGATCCCAAGGTCGGCACCCTGGCCACCGGCGGCAGCAGCTTCCGCGTGAGCTACGACAGCATCAAGCTGGAGCAGAATTACGATCTGAAGGTCGAGAGCACCTGCACCCATGAGTACGAGGCCTCCGTCACCGCGCCCACCTGTGTTGACGCCGGCTTCACCACCTACACCTGCAAAAAGTGCGGCGCCAGCTACACCGACGACCGCGTGGCGCCCCTGGGCCACGACTGGGACGAGGGAACCGTCACCACAGAGCCCACGGAAACCACCTCCGGCGTCATGACCTACACCTGCAAGCGCTGCGGCGAGACCAAGACCGAGCGCATCCCGCGCACCGGAGCAGGCCCTGTCGATATCGACTTCACCAACGCTGCCGACGCTGACAAGTATGAGATCATCGGCCAGACCCAGGCCGCCCAGGCCGCCGACGGCCTCGCCCTGGTCACCACCCGCAACGCCGTGGAGGACTGCAACGGTCAGAACTCCGGCGACCAGGCCAATACCCCGGAGGATCTGATCACTGTCGATGTGGACGGCGACTGGACCGCCACCCTCACCGTGGACTTCAGCACCAACGGCGCTTCCAACGGCTATTATCAGTTCTTCGGCTTCTATGCCCGCGAAGGCGAGGACTACCAGAACATGGCCGGCATCCGCGGCGGCAACAACGACCTGCAGAACTTCCTGCGTGTGGACGGCGCCATCACCGCTGACACCGACGGCGTCAAATCCTCCCCCGGCTTCGGCTCCAACGGCGCCTACGTCCTGCGTCTGGAGAAGCAGGGCACGACCTACATCTGCTATCGCACCTCCGACGGCGAGAATTTCACCGAGATGTTCCGCTATGAGGACACCGGCATCGAGGCCGACTCCATTGTGATCGACGCCTACACTGGCATGACCACGGGCTACAAGTTCACACTCAAGTCCCTTACCTTCGACGGCGGCGCTGCGCCCGAAAAGGCCGACAAGACCGCCCTGGACGCTGCCGTTGCAGCTGCAGAGGCGGTGGAAAAGATCAAGTACACCGACGAATCCGTCGCCGCGCTGGAGGCAGCCGTGGCCGCCGCCAAGGGCGTTCAGGCCGATGACAAGGCGACCCAGGCCGCCGTCGACGCCGCTGCCAAGGCCGTGACCGACGCGATTGCCGCCCTGGAGGAAAAAACAGATCAGACCGACGTCAAATTTGATGACCTGATCCAGGCCATGGAAGACGCCGAAAAAATCGACAAGGGCAAGTACACCGACGAGTCTGTCGCCGCGCTGGAAGCCGCCGTGGAAGCGGCGCAGGATGTACTGCACAAATTGGGCGCGACCCAGGATGAGGTGGACGCAGCAGCTAAGGCGCTGGGCGACGCCATTGATGCTCTGGTGGAAGCGCCTCCCGTGGTCTTCCGCTTCGACGACGTCAAGGACGAAAGCAAGTTCTACTTTGATCCCGTCTACTGGGCCTTCTATGCCGATCCTCAGATCACCAACGGCGTGGACAAGACCCACTTCGGCCCGGACAACGCCTGCACCCGCGGCCACGTGGTCACCTTCCTGTGGCGCGCCGCCGGCTGCCCCGCTCCGGAGAGCACCGAGACCCCCTTCACCGATCTCAAGCCCGGCGCCTTCTATGAGAAGGCCGTGGCCTGGGCCGTGGAGAAGGGCATCACCAAGGGCACTTCCGACACCACCTTCAGCCCGGACAACCCCTGCAACCGCGGCCAGATCGTCACCTTCCTGTACCGCTTCAAGGAATCTCCTGAGGTGGAGAAATCCGAGAGCCCGTTCTCCGATCTCAAGCCCGGTGCCTTCTATGAGACCGCCGTGGCCTGGGCTGTGGCGAACAAAATCACCAACGGCATGACGCCGACAACCTTTGGCCCGGACGCCACCTGCACCAGAGGCCAGGTCGTCACCTTCCTCTACCGTGCCATGGGTGCGGACAAGGAGTAATGATCCGCTTCTGACAACCGCATAGCAAAAACCTGCCGGGGCTGCGAAAGCAGCCCCGGCAATTTTATTTAATTCTATTTTTATAATCCTTTTATGGAACCAAATCCCGATCTGAGGTGTATGATTAACGAAGGGCCCGAAAGGAGGCGATGCGATGAAACAGCCGTTGCAGGTTCTTGCGGAACAATACGCAGAAAGTGTCTATGCAGCAGCGTTCAGTATCTGTCGAAACATTCAAGATGCGCAGGATATCATGCAGGAGACATTTTTAGCATATCACATCACAAATATAGACTTTGCATCTCATGAGCATATTCGCGCCTGGCTTCTGCGGGTTGCCATCAATAAGGCAAGGAATATGTGCCGCAGCGCCCAACACCAACGCACCTTGCCTCTGGAGGATTGGGCGCAGACTTTGGTGTTTCCTGAGCCGGCGGATCGCAAATTGTTTGAAACGGTCATGGCTTTGCCGGAGCAATTCCGGGTGGTGCTGCATCTGCATTATTATGAAGGCTATTCGGTCAGGGAGATCGCAAAGCTTCTGCGCCTGGGCGAGAGTGCTGTAAAGCATCGCCTGGCCAGAGGACGAGCACAGCTCAAAGAAGTATTAAAGGAGGATTGGAACAATGACGGATCGTGAGAAATATTTGCGTGCTTTTTCCGCACTGCAGCCTTTGGATGGCTGGCTGGATCAGATCAACGCTGTGAAGTCCAGGAAGACAAAGCGTCACGGCGGACGCCTGGTTGCGCTACTCGTGGCTGCGGTCCTGGTTATGGGATTGATCGGCGCAGCCTATGCGGCAGATCTGGGCGGCATCCAGGGAAGAATTCGGATTTGGCATCTGGGGAAACAGTTTGATATGGATGTCAAAACGCAATGGACGCAGGGCGGACTGGGCGAAGAGCCGCATCAGATGTATGTTTTCTGTAATGAAAACGGCGAAGAAGTTTTCCGGTATCCTGTCAAAGAAACCGAAGGGAAAACGGCGGAAGAAATCCTGGAGCAGATACAGGAGGATAATGTCAGCCTGGATACGCGCAATTGTGTTTTGAGCGAGGATAGCCGACATGTCCTGAAATGGGTCAACGGGGATCATAGCATCTATATCCACTACTTTGACCAGAGCATTGACATCGGTGCGTATTTTGACGAAAACGGCTTTGGCCGCTATGAGGGCGAGATCTGGAAGGGCAAATACGGCCAAAGGGTAGAAGCCTGGCGAACCGAGGAAGCACCTTGGTGGCACTTTGAGACGCATAGGCTGGGCGAAGAATCGTAAATACAATATGACCGGAGGCATAAGTTTGTCGGGGCTGCATTTGCAGCCCCGACACTTGTTTTGAAAAAGAATTACAGCATCAGACCTTCACAGTATGCCTTTGCGTCAAAGGGATCCAGGCCGGAATCCTTGCGCAGGTACAGCGGATGGTGGGGATGGCCGCCCTTTTTCGAGCGCTCCCCGGCGCTCACCCAGGTCGCGCCGCGGCGTTCGCCCACGTCGATCATATCCCGCAGGCAATCCGCCAGGTATGGCCGCTTTGTAATGATCGTGCCCCAGGCCGCCCATATCACCGGGTTCTCACTCAGACGCAGCACATATTCAAAGGCCTTCATGTTCTCCCGGTGCAGGCGCTCATTGCAGGTCTGCTCCATATCCGACGGCCGCGTGGCCCGCTGGGGATAGACGTTGAACATGATAAAGCTGTCGAAGCCGTTGCCCAGGGCGATGCGCTCCACGGATTTGAGCGTGTTGTCCAGGTTGTCCGGCTCCGCGGTGGATGGATTGATGCCGATGCAGATGAGCGGCCTCTGCCCACGGGTGCCCAATATGTAACGGTATTCCAGGTAATGATCCGGCACATAGAGCCAGCGGGAACGGTCATAATCCTCCCGCTGCCCGTGCAGTGCCTCGTCAAAGCTCAGGATCTCCAGTTCCTTCGTGGCGCATTCGGGAATGTGCATACTCCTTCCCCCTTTCGCGCCTATCTTATCATACTTTTCCGCCGGTTCCAACCATCGCGGAAAAAAATGTCGAAGAATCGGAAAAACGGTTGCAATCACTGAGGCATAGCCTGTATACTATGCTTGAAAGAAGAATGAAAAGAGGTTTCGCCATGAAGCTCAACAATAAGCGCACCGTTCTCATCGGTCTGGCGTTCATGTCCATCCTGGCCTTCTGGCAGTTCTATGACCAGGTCATCCCCTACATTCTTGAGAATGTCTTCGGCCAGTCCACCCTGCGCACCAACGCCATCATGGCCATTGACAATGTGCTGGCCATCTTCATGCTGCCCCTGTTCGGCGCCATCTCCGACCGAACCCATACCCGTCTGGGCCGCCGCACGCCCTATATTCTCTACGGTACGATCGTCGCCTGTATCCTTATGGTGCTGCTGGCCCTGTTCGAGAAGGCGGTCAACTTCCCCGGCTTCTTCGTGTGCCTGCTGCTCCTGCTCGTCACCATGAGCATCTACCGCTCCCCCGCTGTGGCCTATATGCCGGACGTGACCCCCAAGCCTCTGCGCTCCAAGGGCAACGCCATCATCAACCTGGTGGGCTACATCGGCGGCATCTTTGCCACAGTCATGATGATGATCCTGCTGCGCAGCGAGAAGGCCTCCGACGGCACCACCGTCTATCAGGGCAACCAGTCCTTCGTGCCCATCTTCCTGGTCATCGCCGGCTTCATGCTGGTGACGGTGCTGATCATGGTGCTGAGCCTCAACGAGAATAAGCTCCTGGCCGACATCCATGATGAAATGGAGGAGGAAGACGAGGTTTTGGGCAAGGGCGAAAAGCTGCCGAAGGACGTGCGCCGCTCGCTGATCCTGGTGCTGGCGTCGGTGTTCCTGTGGTTTGCCGCGTATAATGCCGTCACCACCGCCTTCTCCCGCTACTGCGCCGCCATCTGGCATGTGGATCTGGGCGCCTCGTCCAACTATCTTCTGATCGCCACCGTGGCCGCCATCGCCGCCTTCATCCCCCTGGGCATCCTCTCCAGCCGCATCGGCCGCAAAAAGGCCGTGCTCTTCGGCATCCTGCTCATGGCTGCCTGCTACGCCCTGGCCATCACCATCCGGGAGCCCTCCGTGGTCATGTATGTGATTTTCGCCCTGGTGGGCATCGGCTGGGCCTCCATCAACGTCAATTCCTTCCCCATGGTGGTGGAGATGAGCAAGGCCGGCGACGTGGGCAAGTATACCGGCTACTATTACACCTTCTCCATGGCGGCGCAGATCGTCACGCCCCTGCTCTCCGGCTGGCTGATCACGAAATTTGGCTATAACATCCTCTTCCCCTATGCGGTGGTGTTCTCCCTTCTGAGCTTTGTCACCATGTTCTTCGTGCGTCACGGCGACAACCGTCCCGAGGCCAGGACCGGCCTGGAGGCCTTTGAGGATCTGGACACCTGATGGGTGCGCTGAAATACTGCCTTGCGCCCATGGAGGGCGTCACGGACTCGATCTATCGGCAGATCTATGCCCGGATGTTCTCCCCCTTTGACCGGTACTATATGCCCTTTCTCACGCCCACCCATGAGCATCTGATTACAGCCCGGCAGCAGCGGGAGCTGGATCCGGAACGCAACGCCGGCCTGGACGTGGTGCCCCAGTTGCTGACCAATGATCCGGCATTATTCCTGTGGGCGGCGAACGTCCTGGCGGACATGGGATATCATGAGGTCAATCTGAACCTCGGCTGCCCCTCCGGCACAGTAGTAAGAAAGAAAAAAGGCAGCGGCCTGCTGGGTGACCCGGCAATGCTTGACCGGCTGCTGGACGGGATCTTCTCCAGGATAAATACCGCAGTTTCCGTCAAGACCCGGGTGGGCCTGCGATGTGAGGACGAATTCCCGGCCATTCTGGAGATCTTCAACCGCTATCCCATCTGCGAACTGATTGTCCACCCCCGGGTGCAGGCCGACCAGTATCGGGGCGCCGTCCGAACGGACGCGTTCGAGCTGGCCATGCGCGAAAGCCGCGCGCCTGTGTGCTATAACGGCGATCTATACTGCCCGGAAGATGTGGATGCGCTCAGGACCCGCTTCCCTGCCCTGCAATCGGTGATGCTCGGCCGCGGCGCGGTGGCCAACCCCGGTCTGATCGGCCGTATGCGGGGCGGAGAATGGATCACAAAGGATGCTCTTCGCGCGTTCCACGACACCCTGTATGCCGAGTGCCGGGCGGTCATGCCCGGCTTCAAGCCCACTGTGTTCCGAATGCGTGAATACTGGTCATTTTGGGAGCACATGTTCGACGCCCCGGCCAGACAGCTCAAGCGCATCCGTAAGGCGACATGTTTTGCCGATTATGAGCAGGCTGTGCAATCCCTGTTCGAGCAATGTCACTTCTTCCCCGACGGCGCGTATTGCCCGGTAAAACCGGTATAGCCGTCGTCGCACACCGTACAAAGATGCGCCCGCAGATTCCTCTGCGGACGCATTTTTTCCGTTGCAAAGACATTCGTCGCGGCAATTGTCCGGCGTACCCGGCGGAACGCCGCATCCTGCAAATATCGAAGATCACGCAGGGCGTTATTATTCGTGCGATGTTTTTGAAATGAGCTGATATGCGAACACAGGCAAAAAGAATCATCCCCCTGAATGATTCTCTTTGAAGCACGATCGTTGCGCGAGGCGGGACTTTCCCGCGGGCTGAAAAACAGTCCACCGGACTGTTTTTCACGGCTTCGCCGCCGCCCTGTTCAAGTCCCGCCTCAGTAATACGTATACCAAAAAGACAGAGGACACTTCGTGTCCTCTG
>CADBKB010000070.1 GCA_902795095.1 Oscillospiraceae bacterium | reverse complement strand
TCAGCTCCGGCTCTCTGAGAATGACAGAGAACGCAGGCAAGCTCTATATCCACACCTGCCACAAGATGTACACCACCAGCGACGGCCTCAACCACCAAGCCAATATGACCTTTACCGTCAACGAGAGCACTATGGCTGTGGAACAGAAGCAGTATGCTGTTTCTGCTCAGAGCGCCGGGTATATCAGCCACTCCTTTAACCAGTTCATCAAGACTGACGGTACTAAGCTCTACCGCCTTGACCACGGCGACTACTACCCAAGGTGCGTTTACCTGACTGCCGCCAATGTGGGGGCTGCCCTTTCAAAGGTCACCGGCAGGCCGGTGCCGGGGTTGATCAGCGGAGCCGGTTTGTTTTTCATGTCGGCGCGCAGGTTGTACCATGCCTTGGGCATCTGCTGCTCGGTCAGGTAGATCTTGTAGGGGATTTCGGTTTTCATATTTGACCATCCTTTCGCGCGGGGAAAAACAAAAACTCCTGTCCCCGCAGCTTGAAAATCTGCTGGGACAGGAGGTTACTCCTGCGGTGCCACCCGGCTTGGCGCATAGCGCCCACTCAATGTATGCCAACACATACCGGCCCGATAACGGCGAGCCTGCCGGCGCCCCTACTTGGTTCGGGTTGCCCTCAGAAGCCCATTCAGCATCCGGGATTCGTACCGCACTCCCACCATCGGCGGCTCTCTGAAACGAACGGTCCGAAGCTTACTCACACTTCTTCAACGGTTTAGTCAACTATAGCACGACAGCTTTTTGTTGTCAAGCATTTTTTTGCAGGGCGTTCAGACGGCTGAAGTAGTCTTCATGCAGACGCTCATAGCGCGCGTTGAATTCTTCGTCCCGGCCGGAATGGAGGAAGGAGATATACTCGTGGGTGTTGGCGCTCTGGCTGGGATTGACTCGCATGATTGTGGAGATGCCCACGTTGGAGCAGATATCGGAGATGCGTTCGATGTCCGAAAGCAGATCCAGGAAGTCCGAGCCGATCTCGCCGGTGCATTTTCCGGCACGCAGGCGGGCCAGGTGGTTGTCGCGCAGGGCGTCCACCAGGTCGTCCACGACCTCCTCCATGGGCTCGATCTGTGTGGCGGCGTCCAGATCCCGATGCTCGAAGGCCTGCTTGGCCTTGCCGAGCACCTGCTCGGTGATGGCGCGCAGGATGCGGATCTCTGCCATGGCTTCGTCGGAGAAGCGCTCGCCCTGCCGGTGCAGATCGGCGGCAGCCTGGGCGATATTCTCGGCGTGGTCGCCCAGACGCTCGAACTCCGTGACCAGCTTGTAATACTGATCCAGGATGGCCGCGTTGGCCTTGTCGCCCATATGGGGGGAGAGCCGGACCATATAGGTGCTGACCCGGTCGGCCAGCATGTCGATGCTGCTCTCCTCCTCTAATACGTGCTCATAGAGGTTCTTGTCAAAATGCTCCAGCAGATCCAGACCCTCGCCGATGCCGTCGATGGAGGTGTCGAGCATGGTCAGGAGCACCTCGTAGCAGCTGTTCAGCGCCAGGGCCGGGGTGCTGAAGAACGCGGAGGTGAGGGCCTCGAGCTTTTCGTCGTAAGGACCGCGGGGGGCGGCCTTGTCCGGCAGGAGCTTTCGGCTCAGCTTTTCGTAGATCGGCAGCATCCAGAACAGGCAGATGGAACAGCCGATGTTGAAGATGGAGTTGGTGTTGGCGATGCCGCCGGAGCGCATGGTCATGTCCCAGATGCGGTCCAGAGCGCCGAACCTGTGCAGAAGGGTGACGGCGATCAGCACCAGGAAGGTCTTGCCGAGGTTGAAGAGGATGTTGATGATGCCCACGCGGCGGGCGTCGGTGCTGGTGCCGATGGAGCAGACAATGGCGGTGGTGACGCAGTCGCCCAGGTAGATGCCCACGATGACGGCATAGATGGCCTTGAAGGCGAGCTGCCCGGAGGTGGACAGGGCCTGCAGGATGCCGACGGCGGCCGAGGAGCTCTGCAGGATGAAGGCCACGGTGGCGCCGGCGACATAGCCCAGCCAGGGGTTGCCGCCCAGGCTGGTAAAGATATGCTCAAAGGTGCCGGTTTCCGCCAGCGTATCCACAGCGCCGGTCATATTGAGAAGACCCGAGAACAGCAGGCCGAAGCCCATGGCGATCTTGCCCACGGTGGCCAGACCCTTGGATTGGAAGGCCATGATCAGTACGATGCCGATGATCAGGGCCACGGGCGCCAGGGTGGAGGGCTTGAAGATCTGCAGCCAGGAGGTGCCGGAGGCATCCAGATCCAGCAGACGGATGATCTGGCCGGTGACGGTGGTGCCCACGTTGGCGCCGATGATGATGCCGATGGACTGGTGCAGGGAGATGATGCCCGCGCCCACGAGGCCGGCGGTGATGACAATGGTGGCGGTGGAGGACTGGATGACGGCGGTGACCACCAGGCCCAGCAGGAAGGCCTTGACGGGGTTGTTGGTCACGCTTTCCATGATCCGCTTGAGGGTACCGGAGGAGCTTTCCTTCAGACCCTCGCCCATGAGGCGCATGCCGTAAAGGAACATGGCCAGACCGCCGAGGAGCATCAGCACATTGAAAATGTTCATTTGGGTTTCCTCTCAATGAATAAAGGATCGGATTGATAGTTATGCGGGGGATTGAATAAATACCCGAATTCCCCACCATTCTAAATTATATCGGAAAATGTCGATATTGCAAGAGAAAGCGAAGGGAAAAAGTGCTGGAAATCGACGGCGGTTTTTGTTAAAATCTGATAAAATCCGAGCACGGTGCAACCGACTGCCATCTCTCTGCCCATTGCGCCCCAAATGGATTGCTTTTTTGCCCGGATTCTGATATTCTTGAACCGAAAAACCATGCCCCGATGCGGGGATGACGGGAGGAAGCGCTATGACAGACTGGGAAGCGATTGAAAAACGGATCTCCTGCCGGGCCTATCGGGACGAGCCCCTGCCGGAGGAAATCCTGCGGCAGCTGGAGGAAAAAGCGGCGGCGCTGAGCGAGGCGTCCGGCCTGCGATTTGTGCCTGTGCGGGGCAAACCGGCGGTGAAGCTCGCGGCGGCCATGTTCAGCGGCAGGGTGGACTTCTGCGTCGCCCTGATCGGTCCCGACGACCCCTTATCCGCGGAGAAGCTCGGCTACTACGGCCAGGAGCTGGTGCTTTATGCCACGCGGCTTGGCCTCGGCACCTGCTGGGTGGCGGGCACCTATGACCGGAAATCCGTGGGCGTGAGCCTCGAGCCCGGCGAAAAGCTCTGGGATGTGATCCCCATCGGCTGGCCGGTGGAGAAGACGCCGAAGAAGCAGCTCATGATCCGCGCGGCGATCCGCCGCAAAAGCCGGAAGCCGGAGAGCTTTGTCGAATCCGAGACGCCCTTCGGAGACCTGCCTCTGTGGATACAAAAGGGCGCGGAGGCGATCAGCCTTGGCCCCTCGGCGGTGAACCAGCAGCCGGTGAACATCCTCTGGCGCGACGGCTGTGCCCGGGCGAAACTGTGCAAGCGCGGCCACGGCCTGGAGTACAACGATCTCGGCATCGCCAAGAAGCAGTTCGAGGTGGGCGCGGCGTCCTGCGGCGTCCACGGAACCTGGGAATTCGGCGACGGCGGGAGATTTGTTGTTGAGGACAAGGTGGATTAACACAGACAACACACAGAACCGGCCCCTGTGTTAGAAGGAGAGGACTCTAATGTATGATGTTTCTGGATTAAAATACAGAATGTGGGGTGTTTTTGGCATTTTTCTCCTGCTTGGACTTTTCCTATTATTGGCAGAAAAACCTTGGAGCAAAGACTTTAAGTTACATAAGATCTTGCCAGCTCTATTGGCATTAATTATAGGAATAGGAGGTATTTCATTAAATATTTATCGCATTTGTAATTTACATATTTCGGAATATACTGGTTACTATGAATACTATTATCGTAATTCTCGCGTAGCTCCGCCTCTTCCATTCACTTATGCATATGTGTTCAGAAACGATCAAAGTGAAAAAGAGACATTTTATATTGACGTCTTTGCCAAGAAAAACGTCTTCCCTAATTCTCCGGAAGACTTGGAGGAAGGACACGTTTATACGGTATACTTCGAAAAAACTACACATGTCATTCTCAGAATCGAGTGAGAATATAGCACAGTCTGCAAATGCAAGAGAGGCACGAAGAGCTAATCAGCAATATGCAAGAAAGGCGCTTTGTTCTGCTCTGAGTTATAGTCGCAATGTGTTTTCTCATTCGGCTTGGTCCTCAAGTGCAAGATTCGCAGCAGACTGTGTTACGCGGCGTCCTGCGGCGTCCGCGGAACCTGGGAATTCGGCGACGGCGGCGCGTTTGCGGTCGTATAAAGAATTGCATAAGCAAAGGCAGCGGCCAAGGACCGCTGCCTTTCGTTTTATCTTGCTTTGCCTCTGATCAGCGCATACAGGGCGTAGGCCGCGCCGCCGTACAGGAACAGGCCGAGCAGAAGAAAGCCCCCGGCCCGGAGGGGGATCCCCCTTGCCGCCTGTTCAAAGAAAAGCACCGGCTGCCCGTGATCTGATATGCTCCCTCTATGAGAGACAGTGAAATAAATAATCACTGTCATCATGGAGGGAGCATATCAAACCGCCCATGTATGCTTTTCCTGACATGGGACAGACTATCTCCGGGTGATACCATGTCAAACTCTCAGATCACAGACGCGGCCATTCGCGCCGCGTTTCAGGGCGCCGACGATTTCCAGGCCCGGCCCATCCGGGCGGGAGGACAGGAGCTGGTCCTCTATTCCATCGACGGCCTGGTTTCGGGCGGGGATATTTCCCAATATGTGCTCCGGCCTTTGATGGCCATGGAGCCGCGGCCCATGGCCGAGCTCTATCCCGCCGCCCTCTACACAAATATATACAACGCGGTTGCCCTGCCCTGCGCGGATGCGGACGAGTGCGCCGACCGGCTGGTCCATGGCTTTTGCGTCGTGCTGTTCCCCGGCGTCGGGGCGCTTGCCTTCGAGGTCAAGAGCGGGGTGAAGCGCGGCCCCGCCCCGCCGGAGACGGAAAACACCGTCAAGGGCCCCAAGGACGCCTTCACCGAAACGCTGCGCATCAATACGGCCCTGCTGCGCCGTCATCTGCGCACCCCCGCCCTGCGCCTGCAGGAGCAGACCGTGGGCGGCACCGGGCAGACCGCGGTGGCGGTGGCGTCCGTTGCGGGCGTGACGGATCCGGATCTGGTGGCCCGGGTGCGGGCGCGGTTTGCCCGCATGGAAGCCGACGCCCTGATCTCCCCCGCGGCGGTGGAGGAGTATCTCACCGGCTCCCGGCCCACGGCCTTCCCCCTGGCCCAATACACCGAGCGCACCGACAAGCTGGCCCAGGGCCTGCTGGAGGGCCGGGTGGGCGTGCTGGTGGACGGGCTGCCCCTGGCCTACCTTCTGCCGGTGTGCCTGGGGGATTTCATGCAGACCCCGGAGGACCGGGGCACGGACTATGTCTCGGCCTCCTTCGCCCGGCTGCTGCGCCTGTGTGCGCTGCTCTTCAGCCTGTTTCTGCCGGCTCTGTTCATTGCCATGACGGGCTTTGATCCGGAGATGATCCCCGTCCCTCTGCTGCTGTCCATTGTGCAGAGCAAGCAGGCCGTGCCCTTTCCCACGGTGCTGGAGGTGCTGGGTCTGCTGACCGCCTTTGAGATCCTGCAGGAGGCGGGACTCTCGCTGCCCCGGTCCATCGGCCAGACCCTGTCCATCATCGGCGGCCTGGTGGTGGGCACGGCGGCGGTGGAGGCCCGGTTCATCTCGCCCTCGGCGCTCATCGTGGTGGCGACGGCGGGGATCTGCGGCTACGCCCTGCCCGGGCGCGAGTTTTCCGACGCTCTGCGGCTGTGGCGGTTCGTGCTGGCGGTTTTTGCCAGCGCGGCGGGCCTGTTCGGCATGACGGCGGCCTTTTTCCTTCTGCTCATCCGCCTGGCGGGGCTGGAGAGCTTCGGGCAGAATTATCTGGCCCCCTTCGCCGGTGTGCGCGGGGGCGACGTCCTCCTGCGGCCGCGGCTGCGCAGGATGGGAGGGGCAAAGGGATGAGGATCAAATCAGCCCTCGCCCTGGCGGCTCTGGCAGGCGCCCTGCTGCTCTCGCCCTTTCACAGCGAGGACGCTGCCAAGCGCATCGTGGTGCAGACCCTGTGCGTGTATACCGACGGCGGAGCCTATGCGGTGCGGACGGACGCCGGCCTTTTTGGCCGGGGCGCCGATCCCGCTTCGGCCTTCGCCGATCTGCAGCGCACCGCGCCTGGTCTGCCGACCCTGTCCGCCGCCCGGCAGCTTGTGGTGAGCGAGGATGCCCTGGTACAGCTGTCGGAGCTGGTTTTCCTGGATTGCCTGCATCCCGGCACCGAGGTTTACCGCAGCGCCGGCCCCGTGGACGCCGGGAAGGTCACCGCGTTTTTGAACCGTCATGCCGCCGGCGTCAGTATCAACACGCTGCGCGCGGCTATCCTGGCGGGGGAAACGCCGGAGCTGCCGCGGATTGAGGAAGACGGAGGGAGGTATCGGATCTGTGACAGGCCGTGACGCCGACCGCAGCGCCGGCTTGTGGCTGCTGAGCTGCAGCGCTTCGATGGGGGCGATGCTCTGCAGCCGGTTTGGCTGGCTTCCGGCCCTGCTGGGCGGAGGGCTCGGGGCGGTCGGATTTCACCTGCGGATGCGCGGGGGAGAAGTCCCGACCGCGGTACGGATTTTGCAGACGCTCTGGTTGGCCGTGCCCCTGAGCGTTGCCGCCAAAGGGGCGACAGCGCTGTTTCCGGCAGGCGGCCCGAGCCTCTATGTGCCGACGGTGGTGCTGGGTCTCGGTTGGCTGCTGTGCTGCCATGAGCGCAGCGGCGTGCTGGCCTGCTGCGCCGTTGCCGGCTTCTTTGTGCTGACTGCCCTGGGCATTGTCGCCCTGTGCTCGCTGGCGGATCTGCATCCTGCCTGGCTTCGGCCGGAATTCTCCTGGGTGCAGCTGCTGAGCGCGCTGGCCGTCGGTTCCGGGGGAATGCTCCTGGCGGAGGCGGCTCCGGCGACCAGGCCCGGCCCCGGCTGGCGGTGCGCCGCGGCCCTGGCGCCGGCGGTATTGTCCGCCCTGGCGGCAGGAGGCCTGTCCCGCCCGCAGGCTGCCCGCCAGGCCTCGGCCTTCTATGCCCTCAGCCGCGCGGTCAGTCTGCTTGGCGTGGCGGAGCGCTTCGAGGCGCTGATCGCCGCATGCCTGACCCTTGGCGCGTGCAGCGCCTGCACCCTGCTGCTCCGTGCCGCCTGCGGCGGGAACAGGACCCGGGCGCTTCTGGCTTCGGTCGCGCTGATCCTCGTGCGCTCGCCGCTGCCGGAACTGCCTGCGGCGGCAGGAACGGTACTTCTATGGGGTATCATTCCGGCGTTATTTTCAAATAACCGGGGAAAATCGAACAATAGAAAAAAGTTGAAAAAAGAAGAAAAAAGTTCTTGACAAATTTTAACTTTCGCAATATAATGGACGAGTTGCCGGCGACGGAAGCTCCGAAGCAGCCGACAACCGGCCCGCCGAGCGGGATGTACCTTGTAAATTAAACAACGAAACATGAACAAGAAGCACCTTGGACAAAAAAGGTAAAGTTTTTCGGAAGAGAAACAAGCCAACGAGAATTTCTTGAGAATAGCTGAGAGCGAATTCAAGTAAAACGGTTTTAGCGCCTGAGGGCGTTAAGATAAGATTTTATAGAGAGTTTGATCCTGGCTCAGG
>CADBKB010000069.1 GCA_902795095.1 Oscillospiraceae bacterium | reverse complement strand
TCCAGATCTCTTCAGTGAAGGCGTCGATGTCGTCGGGGATGGCGACGCGCTCGGGCTCGCCCTGGAAGGTGGGGATCACGGGATTGCCGTCGCATACATAGGAGTGGATGAAGTGACCCAGTCCGGCACAGGAGCCGTAGGCATAGGTGAAGCGGTTGCAGAAGGTGCCCTCGGCGTCGCCGCTTTTGAGAATGCTCATTTCATAGGTGAAGTCGCCGGGGACGAAGTGGACGATGCCGCTGATGCGCGGAGTCCAGTTGGGGCCGTCGGGCTCGAATTCCCGGGTGGCAAGGGCCTCGGAGAAGGTTTTTCCGGCCGCCACGAAGTCGTAAATGGTGTCGGTCTGGTTGCCGTTGGTAACGATCAGATCATTGCCGACAGAGCGCAGAGCTGCATAGATGATGAGGGAGGGATCCTGCACCTTGCTGGCGTCGAAGGGCTCGGTGAAGACCTCGCCGTTTTTCTGCGTGAAGACGCGGTTGCGGCTGTTGGCGCTGCGGCCCATGATGAAGTAGGCAACGGCTGCCTGGGCGCCGTCGGCGGTCTTGCCGATGACGATGCCGCGGCCGGGATAGCGGTCCGCCGCCTGGGGCAGGAGCTGCCATTCTGCCTGTTCCATGACTCTTCTCTGCAGGGTTTTCGGGGTATCGCCGGGTTCGACGGCCACCGCCTTCTGGGCGATGATCTCGCCGCCGTCGGGGATCTCGTTGACAAAGTGGACCGTGGCGCCGGTGAGCTTCACGCCCCGCGCCAGGGCTTCCTCATGCACCCGCAGGCCGTAGTAGCCCTTGCCGCAGAAGGCGGGGATGAGGCTGGGATGGATGTTGAGGATGCGGTTGGGATAGCGTCTGGTGAAGTTCTCGCTCAGAATCGTGAGGAAGCCCGCCAGGATAATGAGCTCGATGCCGTGCGCCTCCAGCGTGGAGACGAGCTTCTTCTCAAAGGCCGCCTGGCTCTCAAAAGCCTTGCGCTCGATGGCCAGGGCCGGGATGCCTGCGTTCTGCGCCCGGGTGAGGGCGTAGGCGCCCGCCTGGCTGGACACGACCAGAACGATCTGTCCCGCCTGCAGGTTGGCGTCGATGAGCGCCTGGAGGTTGGTGCCGCCGCCGGAGACCAGCACTGCGATTTTCGTCCGGTCGTTCAGCATAGGATCACGCCCTCCTCGCTCTCCACCAGCTCGCCCATCAGATAGGCATCCTCGCCGGCGGCGCGAAGGATCTCGATGGCCCGGTCGGCGTCTTCCTTCGCCACGACAACGCTCATGCCCACGCCCATGTTGAAGGTGTTGAACATGTCCCGTTCGGGGATATTACCCTTCTCTGCCAGCAGATCGAAGATCGGCAGGATCCGCACGCTGGCCTTGTCGATTTTGGCGCTGAGGCCGGATTTGAGGCAGCGGGGAATATTCTCAAAGAAGCCCCCGCCGGTGATATGGCTGATGCCCTTGACCGTGACCTGCTCAAGCAGGGCCAGGATGGGCTTGACATAGATCTTGGTCGGTGTGAGCAGGGTGGCGCCCAGGCTCTGCCCGCCGAGACGCTCCACCGGCGCCAGCAGATCGGCACTGTTGACCTGGAACACCTTGCGCACCAGGGAGAAGCCGTTGGAGTGCACGCCGGAGGAGGGGAGGGCGATCACAACGTCGCCGGGGACCATGGTTTCCTTATTGATGATGCGGTCGCGGTCCACAACGCCGACGCAGAAGCCCGCCAGGTCGTATTCGTTGGCGGGATAGAAGCCGGGCATTTCCGCGGTCTCGCCGCCGATGAGCGCCGCGCCGGACTGGACGCAGCCCTCGGCAACGCCGCCCACGATGTCGGCGATGCGCTCGGGGATGTTTCGTCCGCAGGCGATATAGTCCAGGAAGAACAGGGGCTTGGCGCCACAGCAGATCACGTCGTTGACGCACATGGCCACACAGTCGATGCCCACGGTGTCATGCTGATCCAGCAGGAAGGCGATCTTGAGCTTGGTGCCCACGCCGTCGGTGCCGCTGACCAGCACGGGATGATCGATGCCCGTCAGGTCCAGGGGAAACAGGCCGCCGAAGCCGCCGATGCCGGTGTCGGCGCCGGTCATGGTGCGGGCGATGTGGGCCTTCATCAGCTCCACAGCCCGGTAGCCGGCGGTGATGTCTACGCCCGCAGCGGCGTAGGAGTCGGATCGGGATCTTTCGTTCGCCATGAATTACTCCTTTCCGTTCCAGCAATAGGTGCAGATTTTGCAGCGGTCGAGACCGATGGCCTCGGCCACGCCGTCCAGGGACTGATATTCCAGGGAGGAGAAGTGCAGCTTCTCGCAGATGGCCTGCCGCAGCTTCTTTCCGCGCTCGGTATTGGTGTCGGTATATTCGTCCAGGTGCTCAAAGCCCTCTTCGCCCTCCAGCTCCATGATGACGGATCTGGCCAGCAGCTCCATATCGGAGGTGGCGCGGGAGAAGTTCAGATACTTGCAGCCATAGAGGATGGGCGGACATGCCGAGCGGATGTGGACCTCCTTGGCCCCGTTTTCGTATAGGAATTCGACGGTTTCCCGCAGCTGGGTGCCGCGGACGATGCTGTCGTCCACGAACAGCAGCTTCTTGTCGCGGATCAGCTCATGCACAGGGACCTGCTTCATCTTTGCCACCATGGCGCGCTCATCCTGATTGGGAGGCATGAAGCTGCGGGGCCAGGTGGGGGTATACTTGATGAAGGGACGGGCAAAGGGGATGCCGCTCTCGTTGGCGTAGCCGATGGCGTGGGGCGTGCCGGAATCCGGGACGCCGCCCACATAGTCGATGTCCTGGGCGGTGCCCTTCTCCCTGTCCGCCTTGGCCATCAGATGGCCGTTGCGGTATCGCATGGTCTCCACATTGACGCCTTCGTAGGTGGAGGTGGGGTAGCCGTAGTAGGTCCACAGGAAGGCGCAGATCTTCATCTCCTCCCGGGGCTCCACCAGGACCTCGATCCCATCGGGGCTGATCTCCACCACCTCGCCGGGGCCCAGCTCGCGCACCGGCTCATAGCCCAGCTTCGTATAGGCGAAGGGCTCCAGAGCGACGCAGAAGCCGTCCTCGTTTTTGCCGATGGACAGCGGCAGACGGCCGAAGCGGTCCCGGGCGGCGATCAGATGGCCGCCCTCCTTTAGGATCAGGATCGTGGCCGTTCCCTCGATGACGTTCTGGGCGAAGCGGATGCCGTCGGCAAAGCTGCTCTTCTGGTCGATCATGGCCGCGGTCAGCTCGTTGGCGTTGACTCTTCCGCCGGTCATGACGTCGAAATGGCCGCCGCTGAACGAGAGATACTGCTTCATGAGCTCCGGGGCGTTGTTGATGACGCCGATGGTGCTGATGGCGTAAAGGCCCAGGTTCGAGTGGATCAGCAGGGGCTGGGGATCGGTGTCGCTGATGCAGCCGATGGCGGCGTTGCCGCTCATCTCCGAGCCGACGTGCTCAAACTTGGTGCGGAACGGGGAATTTTCAATGTTGTGGATCTCCCGCTGCAGGCCGAGCTCCGGGTCATAGGCAGCCATGCCCGCCCGGCGCGTGCCGAGATGGGAGTGATAGTCTGTGCCGAAAAAGACGTCTAAAATACAGTTTCTTCGGGAGGTGACTCCGAAAATACCACCCATGGTTTTGCCTCCTGGTCAAGCGCCGAAGACGCGGCGCATCATCTCGTTATAGGCGTCCTCCGTGCCGCCGAGATCCCGGCGGAAGCGGTCCTTATCCAGCTTTTCGCCGGTGGTGGCGTCCCAGAACCGGCAGGTGTCGGGGCTGATCTCGTCGGCCAGCACCAGAGAGCCGTCGGACAGGCGGCCGAACTCCAGCTTGAAGTCGATCAGACGGACATTCAGACCCAGGAAGAAGGCCTTGAGTATATCGTTGACCTTGAGGGCCATGGCGCGGATGGTGTCGATCTCCTCGCGGGTGGCCAGCTTGAGGGCCAGAGCGTGGGAATCGTTCAGCAGGGGATCGTGCAGATCGTCATTCTTATAGGAGAACTCGAAGGTGGGCTCGTCAAATACGATGCCCTCGGGTACGCCGTAGCGCTGGGCGAAGTGGCCGGCGGAAACGTTGCGTACGATGACCTCCAGGGGCACGATGGAGACCTTCTTGACCACGGTCTCGCGGTCATTGAGCTCCTCCACAAAATGGGTGGGGACGCCTTCCTTCTCCAGAAGCTGCATCAGGAAGTTGGACATGCGATTGTTGATGGCGCCTTTGCCGGTGATGGTGCCCTTTTTGAGCCCGTCAAGGGCGGTGGCGTCGTCCTTGTAGGAGACGATGACAAGATCGGGGTCCTCGGTCGCGTAGACCTTCTTGGCTTTTCCTTCGTAGAGCTGTTCCTTTTTCATAACGTATCTCCTTTACACGTTGAATTGCTTCGCAATGGCCTCGTCGGCCTCGATGACTTTCTTGCTTCCCGCGGCCCGGGCCTCGTTCAGCTTTCGGGCAAGGTCGGCGTCGGTGACCGCGAGGATCTGGATGGATAACAAAGCGGCATTCACAGCCCCGTCGACAGCAACAGTCGCCACCGGAATCCCGGAGGGCATCTGTACTGTGGAAAGCAGGGCGTCAATGCCGTCTAATTTCTTTGCGGAGACCGGCAGGCCGATCACAGGCAGGGTAGTCCTGGCCGCAATGGCGCCGGCGAGATGTGCGGCCATACCCGCGGCCGCGATGATCGCGCCAAAACCCGCATCCCGGGCGCTCGAGGCAAACTGCGCAGCCTCGTCGGGCGTTCTGTGGGCGGACATGACGCGTACTTCATAGGGTACGCCGAACTCGCGCAGGGTGGTCACAGCCTTCTCAACCACCGGGCTGTCGCTGGCGCTGCCCATGATAATGGCAATCTTTTTCATTGGTTTTCCCCCTACATAGATGAAAAAAGCGGACACTCCGACCCAAGCCGGAATGCCCAGACGGTCGGCATCTGATCGCTCAGACGAACCCTCTGCTTCCACGTGGTTCTCCACAGTTCCGTCAGTTGCAGAGGTGTTTCCAGCATCAGTATAACATGCGCTTCGATCTTTTCCAATAGCGCAGAACAGAGAATATTTTTGAAAAAAAATGTCCCTTTTTGATGGTTTTGACAACATATATGGGAACTTCAGTACAATCAACACAAAATCTTGTTTTTTTCTGCTTCTTTTTTACCGATACTGTACAAGATTTGACAAACACGCCCCCTTTGGCTTGACTTTGGTTCGGCATCATGTTATTCTGTGAAAAATCCAGAATCCGGATATGATCCGGGAAAGGAGCGCGCTGATGGACTATTTGTTTGCAAACGCCGGCATTTTCCTCGGCGGCAGCGTCAAGGTCGGCTCCGTTCGTGTCCGTGAGGGCCGTATCATTCCCGTAAAAGCCTCCGGCAATCCTGATCAGGTGTTCGATTGCACCGGTTTTCTATTGCTTCCCGGTTTCGCAGATGTGCATGTGCATTTGCGTGAGCCGGGTTTTTCTTATAAGGAGACCATCTCGTCCGGCGCGCTGGCCGGCGCCAGAGGCGGTTATACCACGGTGTGCGCCATGCCGAATCTGAACCCCGCGCCGGACTGCGCCGCCCATCTGGAGCAGGAGCTTGCCATCATTCGCCGGGACGCAAAGATCCGCGTGATCCCCTATGGAACCATTTCCGTCGGCAGAGCGGGGGAGCGACTGTCTGCCATGGAGGAGATGAGTCCCCATGTGGCCGGCTTTTCCGACGACGGCAGCGGCGTTCAGAACGATGAGATCATGCTTGCCGCCATGGCAAAGGCCAAGTCCCTGGGCAAGGTGATCGCCGCCCATTGCGAGGACAACCGGCTTCTGCGCGGGGGATATATCCACGACGGCAGATATGCCGCGCAGCACGGCCACAGGGGGATCTGCTCCGAGTCCGAATGGGGCCAGATCGCCAGAGATCTTGAGTTGGTAAGAAAAACCGGCTGCGCCTATCATGTGTGCCATATCTCCACCAGGCAGAGCGTAGAGCTCATCCGCAGAGCCAAGGCCGAAGGCCTGGACGTCACCTGCGAGACGGCTCCGCACTATCTGCTCCTTTGCGAGGACGATCTGCGCGAGGAGGGCCGGTTCAAGATGAATCCGCCCCTGCGCAGCCGTGAGGATCTGCAGGCGCTGATCGAAGGCGTACAGGACGGCACAGTGGATATGATCGCCACGGATCACGCGCCTCACAGCGCCGAGGAAAAATCCCGCGGCCTGGAGAAAAGCGCCATGGGCGTGGTGGGTCTGGAAACCGCCTTTCCGCTGCTGTATACCGGCCTGGTGCTGCCGGGGATCATCTCCTTTGCCAGACTGATCGAGCTGCTGCACGTCGCCCCGTGCCGCCGCTTCGGCCTGGATGGCGGGATTGAACCCGGAGACCGGGCGGATCTGACGGTATTCGACATGAACGCAAGCTATCGGATCGATCCGCGTGAATTCGTTTCCATGGGAAAAAGCACGCCCTTTGAGGGCAGGCTTGTCCGCGGTCGATGCCGCATGACCGTGAGCGCAGGCGAGATCGCCTGGACAGACGGAACATTGGAGGGAAGGACTTGAAGCAGAATCTGTATATCATCCTGCAGAATCGGCCCATCGCGCGGGATGTCTATGAAATCACCCTGCGGGGCGATACTTCGGCGGTCTGCGCACCGGGCCAGTTCGTGCAGATCCGCCTGCCGGGCTTCTATCTTCGCAGACCCATCTCCGTGTGCGATGTGGAGGAGGACCGGCTCACGCTGATCTATAAGGTCGTGGGCAAGGGTACCGCCGCCATGGCCCGGATGCATCCGGGGCAGCGCCTGGACCTGCTGACCGGCCTGGGCAACGGGTACGATCTGAACGCATGCGGAAAAGAAGTCGCCGTGATCGGCGGCGGCGCGGGCGTGCCGCCCATGTATTATCTGGCGAAAAAACTGATTGCATCCGGCGCAGACGTCACTGCGATCCTGGGGTTTCAGTCGAAAAGCGACGTTTTTTATGAAGAAAAGTTCCGCGCCATCGGCGCAAAGACCGTCGTCACCACGGCGGACGGAAGCTGCGGCCTGCCCGGCTTCGTGACCGACGCCATGGACGCGCCCGCCTATGTATGCGCCTGCGGTCCGGAGCCCATGCTCAAGGCCGTATGGGACCGCTCAACTGCCGGGCAGTTCAGCTTTGAGGAGCGCATGGGCTGCGGCTTCGGCGCTTGCATGGGCTGCACCTGCAAGACCAAATACGGCGCCAAGCGCATCTGCAAGGACGGACCCGTGCTCAGATGGGAGGAGATCGTATGGTAAATACCAAAGTCACTCTCTGCGGGATCGAGCTGGATAATCCCATCATCCCCGCCAGCGGCACCTTCGGCTACGGCTACGAATTTGCCGAGCTCTACGATATCAACTGCCTTGGCACCTTCTCCTTCAAGGGCACCACCCGGGATCCCCGCTTCGGAAACCCGACCCCGCGGATCGCGGAAACCCCCGGCGGGATGCTGAACGCCGTTGGTCTGCAGAATCCCGGCGTAGACGCGGTGATCGCCGAGGAGCTGCCGAGGCTCGCCAAGGTTTTCAACAAGCCGGTCATGGCAAATGTCAGCGGCTTTTCTGTTCGGGAATACACAGAGGTTTGTGAAAAACTGGACGCCGAGCCCCAGGTGGGTTGGCTGGAGGTCAATATCAGCTGTCCCAACGTCCACGGCGGCGGCATGAGCTTCGGGACGGATCCAAAAATGGCCGCCGAGGTCACTTCCGCGGTCAGGGCTGTGACGAACAAGCCCATTATTCTGAAGTTATCTCCCAATGTCACCGATATCTGCGCCATCGCCCGCGCCTGCGAGGACGCGGGGGCGGACGCGGTCAGCCTCATCAATACGCTGATGGGCATGCGCATCGATCTGCGCCGACGCCGCCCTCTGCTGGCAAACGGCACCGGCGGTCTGTCCGGCGGCGCGATCCTGCCCCTGGCCGTGCGGATGGTCTACCAGGTTTATGAGGCCGTCAGGATCCCCATCGTGGGTATGGGCGGCGTCAGCACGGCGGAGGATGTGATCGAAATGATGCTGGCCGGTGCCGCTGCGGTGGAGGTCGGCGCGGCAAATCTCGTAGATCCCTGGTGCTGCCGGGATCTGGTCAACCGTCTGCCGGAAGTGATGGAACAATACGGAATCGAAAATCTGAAGGATATCATAGGAGGCGCGCACACATGAGCAAGGATGTAATCATTGCCGCGGATTTCGCCGGCAGGGAGCAGACGCTCCGATTCCTCGATCAGTTCAAAGATGAAAAGCCGTTTCTGAAAATCGGCATGGAGCTCTATTATGCCGCGGGCCCGCAGATCGTCAG
>CADBKB010000068.1 GCA_902795095.1 Oscillospiraceae bacterium | reverse complement strand
GGCGGCATAGAAGACATTCGTCGCCAGGGCGCCTTCGGCGGGGACGGCAATGGTACCGTTCTCCACGGGCAGAACGCGGCGGAAGATCAGATCCGGGCCCATGGACGGGCCGTAGGTGCCGGAATAGGCGGTGGCGCGCAGGGTGACCAGGGCGTACTTCGCGTCCTTGAATGCCTCGGTCTTGTCCAGGCCCTTCATGTACAGGACCTCGTTGCCCTGATGGTCGCCGCCGAACAGGGCATAGGCGGTCTTGCGGCTCTCATCGATGGAGGCCAGGCCGTAGAGGTTCATTTTCGTGGTGGAGGTGGTGCACTTGACGGTCTTGCCGGTCATGTCGGCGTACATTTTGTACAGCCACCAGGCGCCGTTGGGCTCGTTGGCGTCGGCGGCCAGGTCGTCCAGGGCGTTGCCCACGTGCCAGAAGGCCAGGCAGCCGCTGGCGCGGTTATCCTCCAGGGTGGCGACGTACTTGATCAGGCCGGCGGGGTTGCCCAGGTTCTGGTGGTGGGCGTACTCGTTGGCGCAGATCTCATAGTCCTGCAGGCCCGCCTGGTCGCAGATCTGACGGACGGTGGCGATATCGCTGTCCATGGAGTTGTAGCGACCGTCGGTCAGGCAGTGGAGGGTCACCTGGAAGGGGGCGCAGTCGTTCTCGATGCACCAGGGGATCCAGGCGCGCAGGAAGTCCATCTTGTGGTTGGCAAAGCCCGGGCCGGAGAAGCGGGCCAGGGGATCCACCGCGCGGATGGTCTCGACGAAGTCCTTCCAGGCGGCGAACCAGACGTCGTTGGCCACGTTCCAGGTGTTGGAGCCGTCGTCGGTCTCGTTGAAGATGTTGTACACGCAGTGGCCGGACAGGCCCGCCTCCACGCACTTCTCGGCCATTTCGCGCAGCTGCCGCTTGTACAGGGCGTAGTTGGCGGCGCTCTGGAAGGGGCTCTCCTCATAGTACCAGTTGGCCTTGATGTCCGGGCAGCCCACCTCGATCCATTTGCCGCCGGATTCCAGGAAGGTCTTGGCGGTCAGTACCGCGTCGGCGTTGGGATGCTGCAGACCGTCCGGCGCCTTCTGCTCGAAGGTATAGGGCCGGATGGGGGTGAGCAGGTTGGTCGTGGGCACGTCCTCCTCGCCGATGCCGTAGAGGCAGCCCATGGCCATGTGGAGGATCTCATGGTCCTGCTGGGAGAAATCCGCCGTGAACGAGGTCCAGCCGTCATAGTCGGCGGCCAGCACGGCGGGGATGGCGGGCAGGAGCATGGCGAGGGTCAGCACGATCGCCAGCGTCCGCCGAAGGATGGTTCTTTTCACAGTTCTTCGCTCCTTTCAATAAGGATGGATTCTACTCTATTTATAACAGATTCTCGCGGAAAAATCGATAAGAACCGCACCTTCAGACCATTTTTTGTGAAAGCGCCACAAAAAGAACGAGCTGTTTTTGACATCCGCCGCCGCCCGGCGGAAGAATTCTCCATTGGTGGTATGATTTCCCGAAAAAGCGGCAATACTGAGCCCGGAGGTGCATACAAATGCAAGAAAACAGATCGAACCGAAGCCGGCGCACCGTGCGCTTTGCGGCGCTGGTGGTCGTGCTGGCCCTGGGCGTTTCCGGCCTGGCATATCTCAAGCAGGCAAAGCAGCCGGAACCCCTGTCCACCGCCGACACGCCCCAGGTGATCGAGCAGCCCGGCAGAAACACGGTGCTCCCGCCGGCCCAGCGCAATGCCGCCAAAAGCGTGGACGCCGCCAGCGTACACGATGAAGAAACCCGGCCGGATACGCCGCCCGAGCCCGCGGCAAAGGACGCCGCGTTTACCATCGCCATGCCCGTGGAGGGAGACCTGGTGCAGCTGTACGCGATGGACCATCTGAGCTATGACCCCACGACCCGGGACTGGCGCACCCATGACGGCGTGGACATCCGCGCCGGCGCCGGCATGGAGGTCCGGGCAGCCGCCGACGGAACCGTGGCCTCGGTGGAGCAGGGTGACGCCCTGGGCACCGTGATCACCATCCGCCATCCCGGCGGCTATCTGACCCGCTACGGCAATCTGGACGAAGCCTGCGCGGTACAGGAGGGTCAGACCGTGGCCAGGGGAGACGTCATCGGCGCCGTAGGTGCCAGCGCCCTCATGGAGGCGGGGCAGGAGAGCCATCTGCACTTCGCCCTGTGCGCCGGGAGCAGGTCCCTGAATCCTGCGGACTATTTTTCCTGGTGAGCAGACGCGCAGGGAAACCTGCGCGCTACATATTTTCCTTGCGATTTGCACCGCGTCATGGTACTCTAAGAAAAAACCCAAGGAGGGGCCTATGGAAATCCGTCGCTCCATGCCGGAGGATCTGCCTGTCATTCTCGACCTGTACGGCAAGGCAAGGGCGTTCATGCGCGCATCCGGCAATCTGACCCAGTGGGAGGGCATCGACGCCCCCGAGCACCGCGCCCCGGCGGATATCGCCGAGGGGCGCAGCTTTGTATGCTGCGAGGGCGATGAGATCCTGGCTGCCTTTGCCTTCGAGCCGGAGGCTGACGACCCTACCTATCGAGAGATCACCGACGGCGCCTGGCCCGACGACGGCCCATACGGCGTACTGCACTGCATTGCCGTGAGCGTTCCCGGAAAGGATGTGGCGGGCTTCTGCCTGGACTGGTGCGCCGTCCGATGCAGGCAGCTCCGGGCGGATACCCATGAGAGCAACCGCGCCATGCAGCGGGCTCTGGAGAAGAACGGCTTTCAGCGCTGCGGGATCATCCATGTGGACGACGGCTCGCCGCGCATTGCCTATGCCCGTCCCGCAACGGTCTGGATCGCACAGGACGAGCCCCGGCGCAAACGTCTGGCCTGGATCTGCGGCGGGCTCTATGCCCTGGCCGCTGCTCTGGCGCTGGTGCTGCTCGGCGACGTACTGCGGGCGATCGGCAGAAGCCTGCTCTGGCTCGCGCCCGCCGCGGCCGTCATGGCCCTGCCGGGGATTCTGGCGATCGCACCGCGCCTGCAGCGTGGAGGCGGGATCGGCGTGGGCCCCGGAGGCATCGACCACCATCTGGCGGAGCCGGCGCTGCACGGACGGTTCCCATGGAGCAGCTTCCGCGCCGCTGAATTCAGCCGGGGGGAGCGGGAGCTGGAGCTGAAGCTGCGGGATCCCGACGCCTTCTTTGACGCGCTGCCCCGGCGCACCAGCCGGGCCCTGCGTCAGCGGCGGGTGCGCAGCGACGTGCTGCCCCTGCCGTGCCTTCTGCTGACGAAATCCGACCGCCGGCGTCTTGCCAGGCTGGCGCGGCTCTATCTGGCACAGTAAAAAATCAACCGCCGCTCGGGCAGTGCTTCATAAGGCAGTTTCTTTGAGATTGCAATTACCGACGCAAAAGGATATAAAACAGGCGTAACCATTGCGGTTACGCCTGTTTTTATTGGTTTGCAATGGACTTTGCAGGGAGATTCCGTTGTTTGTGTGATACCTGTGGGCAACATCAGTCAATCCCCATAAACCGGTATTTGCGAATCCAAAACCCCTCTTAGCGAATCCTCAAAGCTTTCTGTGATCAGAGTGATTTGTTCTCCGTTCGATAGGTAACCATCTATGATCTGATGATTATCTTGCTTTAGTTGTTCAGCAGTACATGAAGAGTCATCAAGCCTTGTCTCGATATCAGAGCCATGTGATTTTATTTCTTCAAAATGCGAATCTATATATTCATCAGACATGGCAAGACATATGAATCTTATCGACGGAAGATACTGCTCATCAAAACTTTTTCTCCAATCAAAAGGTATATAACAGCCCTCAATAATAAGGTTCTGCTCATTCTCAATAGCAGTCTTTATGATCTCTCGGACGATCGGCCAAAGATAAATCGTCAGTTCATCATCATCTTCTGGCGTGAGATCAGTATTGCCGCTGCGAATAAGCCCCATCTTCAAATGGTCAATTGAATAGTAAGGGTATCTGTTTTTCTCAAGTATCCGTTGCGCCAGAATCGTTTTCCCGACATGGGATGCTCCGGCAATCAGTATGATCATAGTTTTGCCTCGAGTTCTTCCCTGACCTTCTCCAAATTACTGCAGGTCAGGATTGGAATCAAACGGTTTATTTCTTCTATGCGTTTATCCCACCACTTGAATTTGAGCAACAATCCGATAAGCTCATCGTCAAAGCGCTTCCGCAAGACCGTTGCGGGATTACCGACCACGATGTTATAGGGTGCAACATCGCTGCCCACAACACTGTTTGCGCCGATAATTGCACCGTCACCGATGTGAACGCCAGGCAGAATAACAGCATTCTGGCCGATCCACACGTCATTGCCGATTACGGTATTACCTTTGAACGGTAGATCCGATGCAGCGGGAGGTTCCGTTTCCCAGCCCTCAAGCGTGTAAAACGGGAATGTAGATACAGCATTCATCTGGTGATTTGCATCGTTCATCACGAATTCAACGCCTGACGCGATTTGGCAAAACTTCCCGATGATGAGTTTATCCCGACTCCACGGATAAAAGTGTGTGACATGGCTTTCAAATTGGGAGTCTGCAATGTATGTAAAATCTCCGACAATGATATTCGGATTTGAAATTGTTGGTCGCACATAGATCTCTTTGTCATATCCTGCGATCGGATGGATTACATTTGAATCTGGATTTTTCCCGTTTTTCATTGGTGGTCACCTCTGCAAATCCCGATTTGTTTTGATCATTGTACCATTGCTGCCCTGAATGGTCAATAATCCCGTGTTCAAGCGTGAAGGAGCCGCTTCGTTATGAACTTCCGCCCTGCGGCGGTTTTTTATTTGCATTACAGCGGAGACTATGGTATAATTTCCAAAACTATGCACATTTCGGAAAGCAGGATAGAATATGATCGAACGAATCACCGAAGCAACCCTGGCAGAATTTGAAGCCTTCAACCAGAGCCATCCCAAGGGCAATTTTGCTCAGAGCTCCTACTGGGGCAAGCAGAAGCCCATGTGGAAATGGGAAGCGGTGGCCTGCCGCGGCGAGGACGGCGCCATCAAGGGAACCATTTCCATGCTCATCCGCAGAGCGATCCCGGCCCTGCCCTATACCATCGTCTACAGCTGCCGCGGCCCCGTGTGCGATATCCACGATCAGAAGACCATCGCCGAGCTCATCGAGGGCGCGAAGCAGATCGCCAGGGAGAACAAGGCCTATGTGTTCAAGATCGACCCGGACGTGCCCTCCTCGGAGACGGAATTCTCCGACTATCTGCATGAGCTGGGCTTCGTCAGCCGCGAAGGCGGCAAGGGCTTCGACGCCCTGCAGCCCCGTTATGTCTTCCGCCTGGCCCTGAACGGCCGCACCGAGGACGAGCTGCTGGCCTCCTTCCACCAGAAGACCCGCTACAACATCCGCCTGGCCAAGCGCAAGGGCGTGGAGGTGCGGATCTGCGGCAAGGAGATGATCCCCGCCTTCTCCGAGCTCATGCTGGTCACCGGCGTGCGCGACGGCTTCGTCACCCGCCAGCCGGAGTACTTCTCCGCCATGCTCGACAACCTGGGCGAGCACTGCCGGCTCTACATGGCCTTCTATGAGGACGAGCCCATCGCCGGCACGCTGGCCATCTGGTACGGCGACAAGGTCTGGTATCTCTACGGCGCCAGCTCCAACGAGCACCGCAACCTCATGCCCAACTACCTGCTGCAGTGGGAGATGATCCGCTGGGCGGTGGAGAAGAACTGCCGAATCTACGACTTCCGCGGCGTGCCCGGCCTGGTGCCGGAGGATCATCCCCTCTACGGCCTGGTGAAGTTTAAGCGGGGCTTTAACGGCGACTACACCGAATTCGTGGGCGAGATGGATCTTATCCTCAAGCCCTTCATCAACCGCAGCGCCCAGATCGGCTTCGATACCATGCGCTGGGCCCGGGAGAAGGTCTATATGATCCGCCACCGGGACAAGAAAACCGACCATGTCAAGGGGACGCCCTCCAACGGGCAGTGAGGCTTACTATGAAGGCTTATATCGTTGAAAAGGAGCTGCTGGCCGAGAATATTGAGAAGCTCGTGAAGCATGCAGGCGACGTGCCCGTCTGGGGCGTGCTCAAGGGCAACGGCTACGGCCTGGGCTGCGTGCCCATGGCCCGGATGCTGAGCGCCCACGGGATCGACCGCTTCTGCGTCACCGAGGTGCGGGAAGCCACCGCCCTGCGGGAGGCGGGCTTCACCGACAATCCCATCCTGATGCTCCGCCAGACCCAGGATCCCGAGGAGATCAACGCCATGCTGGACATGAACGTGATCTTCACGGTGGGCTCCCTGGAGGCGGCCATGGTGCTGGGCGGCATCGCCGCCGAGCGCGCGGCCATGGCGGAGGTCCACCTGAAGATCGATACCGGCATGGGCCGCTACGGGTTCCTGCCCGAGCAGGTGGATCAGGCCATCCGGGTCTATGAATACCAGAAGAATCTGGTGGTGGGCGGCATCTATACCCATTTCCACTCCGCGTTCTGCAATGAGCGTGTCACCCGGGAGCAGTTTGCCCGCTTCCAGCAGGTGGTGCAGAAAATCGAGGCCGCGGGCTATGAGACGGGCATCGTCCATTGCTGCAATTCCGAGGCGTTTTTGCGCTATCCCGAGATGTATCTCGGCGGCGTGCGTCTTGGCTCGGCCCTGCTGGGCCGCGTCACCGCCCAGAACCGTCTGGGCCTCAAGCGCATCGGCTACGTGGAGGCCGAGGTGGAGGAGCTTCGCTGGCTGCCGGCGGGCTCCAGCGTGGGCTACGGCGCCACCTGGAAGGCCAAGCAGGCCACGATGGCCGCCATCATCGGCGTGGGCTGGTTCCATGGCTTCGGCGTAGAGAGCGGCCACGATCTGTTCCGCTTCCGCGACTGCGTGCGCGCCATCCTGAGCAGCATCCGAAATGTTTTTTCCCGCAAATCCCTCACCGTGCAGATCGGTGAGCGCAGCTTCCGGGTCATCGGCCGGGTGGGCATGGTGCATACCTGCGTGGACGTCACCGGCGCCGATGTGAAGATCGGCGACCATGCCATCATCCAGATCAATCCGCTGATCCAGAAGGGCATGCGGATCCTGTACCGATGAGCGGCAAGGCGAAGGGGATCTGGCCCCTCTGGAACCTGCCGGGGCTGGAGAGCGACGGCGCGGCGGAGGTCCCCGCATCCCTGGGCGCCTTTTCCTGCACCCTGCGGGAGGCTGACGCGCCCATGCGCGTGCGCTTCGGCGCCTGCGAGCTCGGTCCCGCCAGCCGGGCGGAATATACGCTCCGGTGGCAGAAATGCGGCTGGGACCTGCTGTGCCGGCGGGGCGCGCTGATGGCCTTCGGCAGCCGCGATCCCGACGCGCAGCCGCCGGAAGACGACGGCCTTTCCCGTCTGTTTGCCCGGGCCATCCGCCGCCGGGAGAGCATGCGGATCGCCGCCTTTGTGCTGGCAGCGGTGTGTCTGATCGTGGGCTACGCCATGCCGGGCTTCACCGTGGTGCGCCTCGCGGCCATCCCCCTGGCGGCTGCGCTGGCACTGAGCCTGTCCATCGGCAAGCTGCAGAAGGCAAAGGAGCAGCTGGGCTGACCGGCGATCGGCAGAATCTCGACGATTTTCGGTTGCATTTTCAAAAATACCTGCTATAATATAGAAAACGCACCCGCGGGTGTAGTTCATTGGTAGAACATCAGCTTCCCAAGCTGAATAGGGGGGTTCGATTCCCCTCACCCGCTCCAAAAAGAAAACGCCCCAAGGGGGCGTTTTCTTTTTGGTATAGAGGGGAATCGAACGATTGAATGCATCGCTCCGGTGGAGCGATGCGCGTCGGCAAAACGGCCGACGCAACCATACTTTTCCGCAGGGAAAAGCAAACGATTCCCCTCACCCGCTCCAGAAGGAAAACGCCCCGAGAGGGCGTTCAGCGTGTCAAAAAAGTATTTTTGCCACGCTGCGTGCGTTTCCCAAACTTTTGGAAAAAGTTTGGGAAACGGTTTGATTGGACGCGAAAGGAAACC
>CADBKB010000067.1 GCA_902795095.1 Oscillospiraceae bacterium | reverse complement strand
CAATTGTGTAAATCAGCGCTTGCTGAACTGAGGTGCGCGACGAGCTGCCTTGAGACCGTACTTTTTACGCTCTTTCATTCTCGGGTCGCGGGTCAGGAAACCGGCGGCCTTGAGGGCGCCGCGGAGCTCGGGGTTGACGCCCAGCAGGGCGCGGGAAATGCCGTGACGGATGGCGCCGGCCTGGCCGGAGACGCCGCCGCCCTTGACGGTGCAGATCACGTCGACCTTGCCGACCAGCTCAGTGGTGACCAGGGGCTGACGGACGACCATCTTCAGGGTGTCGAGGCCGAAATACTCGTCGATATCGCGGCCGTTGATGATGATGGAACCGGTGCCGCCCTCGTAAACGCGGACTCTGGCGATGGAGGACTTACGTCTGCCGGTGCCGTACTGATACTGTCTCTTGCTTTCGTACATGTTCTCTTACCTCCAATCAGTCCATGGTCCAGGGCTCGGGCTTCTGGGCAGCGTGCTTGTGCTCAGCGCCGGTGTAGAGCTTCAGGCGGGTCATAGCGGCGCGGCCGATGGAGTTCTTGGGGAGCATGCCCTTGACGGCCAGCTCCATGGCGAAGTCGGAACGCTTCTCCATCAGGTGGCGGTACTTGGTCTCCTTGAGGTTGCCGATCCAGCCGGTGAAGTGGTAGTACTTCTTCTGGTCGAGCTTCTTGCCGGTCAGGATGGCCTGATCGGTGTTGACGATGATGACAAAGTCGCCGCAGTCAACATTGGGGGTAAAGGTGGGCTTGTGCTTGCCGCGGAGCAGGTTGGCGGCGATGACGGCGGTGCGGCCCAGGGGCTTGCCGGCGGCGTCAATCACGTACCACTTGCGCTCTACGGTCTCTTTTTTCGCCATAGTCGTGGACATAGTGTTTCCTCCGTGATTCTATATCTAAAATGTTTTGACAAATCCATGCGCGGGGGCTACAATATCCCCAGGCGCGCCTGTTTCTTATATCACATTCAAATCCGAATGTCAACGCCTATTTTTCAAAATTTTATTTTCATCCGAAAGAACTCCCGTTTCCTCCCGTTTTCTCTCGATTTCTCTCGGATACTCACTTTCGATTTTTCCGCCATTTTCCACACATTCAGGAGAAATGCCATGAATAAACTGCTTGGGCTTGTCCGCCGCTGCGCGGAGGATTACCGCATGATTTCCCCCGGCGACCGCATCTGCGTCGGCGTGTCGGGGGGCAAGGATTCGCTGACCCTGCTGGTGCTGCTGGCGAAGCTGCGCGAATTCTATCCCGCCCCCTTCGAGCTGTGCGCGGCTCCCATCGACATGGGAATGGGGATGGACTTTACCCCGGTCGCCGATCTGTGCCGCACGCTGCACGTTCCCTATGAGTGCGTTCACACGGAGATCGGCCCCATCATCTTCGACTACCGCAAGGAAAAGAACCCCTGCTCCATGTGCGCCAAAATGCGCCGGGGCGCTCTGAATGAGCAGCTCAGGAAGATGGGCTGCGCCAAGGTGGCCCTGGGCCATCATCACGACGACGCCGTGGAGACCTTCCTCATGAGCCTGTTTTATGAGGGGCGCATCAGTTGCTTCCAGCCCGTGACCTATCTCGACCGCACCGGCGTGACCCAGATCCGGCCCATGCTCTATCTCAACGAACAGCAGGTGATCCACTTCGCCGACGCGCAGAAGCTGCCCGTGCTGCACAATCCCTGCCCCGCGGACAAGCACACCAAGCGCCAGGAGATCAAGGATCTCATCTACCGTCTGGGCGCCGACTATCCCGATCTCAAGGACCGGATCTTCGGCGCCATGCAGCGGCTTCCCCTGCCGGAATGGGGCGTCAGTGGCTCAAAATAAAATGCGCCACCAGAAGGCAGCCCAGACCCGGCGGCCCCAGCGTGCCGGAAACGGCGACGGTAAGGGCGTTCAGCTCGATGATCATGCCGGTCACGGGGCTGAGCAGATTCAGGATCAGCAGGCTGCCCAGGCCGCCCAGGGCGGACAGCAGCAGCTTTCCCGCCGGTCGGGCGGGCGCCATGGCCAGGCAGGAGATCGCCGCCGCCAGGGCCGCAAGCATCAGGGGCATATCCCTCCCTCCTTCCGTCAAAGCCTATGCGGAAAAAATTGGCGGAATGACCCCGGCGCATCGGGGCATCCTATCCCCGGGCCGGAACTCCGGCCAAGGGCGCCGCGCAGGGAGCGGTCGGCGCGAAGGGCTGCATTTTTACCCGGCCTCCCGGCCGTGTGAGAAGCGGCCAGGGGGCTGGGATCGCGGCGTAGGGTTCGCCGTTGCGCGGAAGCCGCGCCGGCTCCTACATAAAAAACAGGATCGGTTGATCCTGTTTTTGCTTTGATTGAGTCAGAAGGGGCCGTTGCAAAATGCATTTTGCAACGGCCCCTTGCAAGATTTCCGGCAGATTGCCGGAAATCTTTTTGATTGAACGCGAAGGGCGGGCCTTGCCCCCCTTCACTGTCTCCCTGCTGCTCTCTTTTTGCAGCCTTTCCTTCTGTTTCGGCGTGTCGCTTTTTATTTTGCAATACGCCCTTTTATCTTTTTCCCATTCGCTCCAGCACCGCTTCCAGCCCCCCGATCAGCAGATCGATCTCCCCGGGCTCGGTGAACCGGGACGCTGACACGCGGATGGAGCCGTCGATGACCTCCGGGGCCAGACCCAGGGCCTCGAGCACATGGCTGCGCTTGCCCCGGGAGCAGGCGGAGCCCGCGGAGACAAACACCCCGTGCTCCTGGAGCAGGTTGATGGTGTTCTGGCTGGGGATGCCCGGCAGGCTCAGGCTCACGATGTGGGGCGCGTCGTGGGCGCCCAGAATCTGCACGCCCTCCATGCCGCTCAGCCTGGCGATCAGATCGTCCCGAAGCTGCGCCTGGCGGGCGATGTCTCCGCGCACTGTGGGCAGGGCCGCGGCACAGGCGGCGCCCATGGCGCAGATGGCGGGCAGAGGCTCCGTGCCGGAGCGGAAGTTCTTCTCCTGCCCGCCGCCGTGCAGATAGGCGGGCAGCGGCAGCTCCGGCCGGATATACAGGGCGCCGATGCCCTTGACCGCATGGATCTTATGGCCGGAGACGGAAATCAGATCCGCTCCCAGGGTTTTGGCCCGGAAGGGCACCTTGAAAAAGCCCTGCACCGCGTCGGTGTGGAAAATGGCCCGGGGACAGCGGCGGTGGACGAGCTTTGCCATTTTTTCAATGGGCATCACCGCGCCGGTCTCGTTGTTCACCATCATGACCGACACCAGGATGGTATCGTCCCGCAGAGCGGCGTCCAACTGCTCGAGGCTGATCCTGCCCAGGGCGTCCGGCTGCAGAAGCGTGACCTCAAAGCCCCGCTCCCTGAGCCGCTGCATGGGGTGCAGGATCGCGTGGTGCTCCACGCTCGTGGTGATGATGTGCCTGCCCTGCTTTCCCATGCGCTTTGCCGAGGAGAATACAGCCCAGTTGTCTGCCTCGGTGCCGCCGGAGGTGAAAAACACCCGCTCCGGCGCGGCGCCCATGGCCTCAGCCACCTGGCGGCGGGCCAGCTCCAGCCGGTGATGGGCCTCGATGCCCAACCGGTGCACCGACGAGGGATTGCCCCAGCAGTCCGTCAGCATCTGACCGACCGCCTCAACGGCCTCCGGGCAGGGACGGGTGGTGGCGGAATTATCCAGATATGCGATCATATTAGCTCCTTTTCGCCCGGATCGGGCGTTTTCCGTTTATTTTCCGACGCAGAAGCGCTCGAAGATGCGCGCCGTGATCTCCTCCCGGACGTGCCGGCCGGTGATCTCCCCCAGGGCGGCCATGGCGGCCTCCACATCCAGCAGCACCGCGTCGGGAGTCATGCCGGAGGCCATCGCGCGGATGGCGTCGTCCGTCGCCCGGGCCGCGCGTTCCACGGCCCCCGCCTGGCGGGCATTGGTCAGGATCGAGCCGTCGGCCTGCGCGCCGGATCCAAAGTGCGCCGCCACCGCGCGGCCCAGGGCGTCCAGCCCCGCGCCGTCGCGGGCGCTGACGGTGAAGACCTCACTGAAGGGCAGCATGTCCGGGGTCAGGCACTGGGGCAGATCGGACTTGTTGATGACGCCGAAGGCCACAGGGGCCGATCCGGCCGCCTCGATGGCCTGCCGGTCCTCCGGGGTCAGGGCCTCGGAACCGTCACACACGAACAGGGCCAGTTCCGCCTCCTTCGCGGCGGCCAGGCTGCGCTCCACGCCCATGGCCTCGATGGCGTCGCCGCTCGTGCGGATGCCGGCGGTGTCCGTCAGCCGCAGCAGCACCCCGCCCAGATTGACGGTCTGCTCCACGGTGTCCCGGGTGGTGCCGGGGATCTCGGTGACGATCACCCGCTCAAACCCTGCCAGGGCGTTGAGCAGGGAGGATTTTCCCGCGTTCGGCCTGCCCAGGATGACCGCCCGCACCCCCCGGCGCAGATACTGCCCCCGGGAGAAGCTGGCGTGCAGCGCCCAGAGGTCCCGGGACGCGCTGCGGAGGGTGTCGGAGAATGCCGCCAGCCGGAACGGCGGGATGTCCTCATCCGGGTAGTCCAGCACCGCGTGGAAATGGCTGCAGATGTCCGTCATGGCGTCATAGATGGGGTCAATTTTTCGCACCAGGGCCCCGCCCACCTGGCCGGCGGCGTTGGCGGCGGCGTCGGCGCTCTCGGCGTCGATGAGATCCACCACGGCTTCGGCCTGGGTCAGGTCCATGCGCCCGTTCAAAAAGGCGCGCTTGGTGAACTCGCCCGGGCCCGCCTGCCTTGCGCCGGCGGCAAACAGGGCGTCGAGCCCCGCGGCCAGTACCGCGGGCGATCCGTGGCACTGGAGCTCCACGGTGTCCTCCCCGGTGTAGGTGTTGGGACCGCGGGAATGGACGGCCAGGATCTCGTCGATGACCCTGCCTCGCCGATCGGTCAGCCTGGCCAGGCAGAGCTTGCGCTCCGGGGCCTGGCTGAGCGGTCGGCCGCCGGCCATGCGCAGCACCCTGTCCGCCACATCCGCGCACCCGTCCCCCGACAGGCGCAGGATGCCGATGGCACAGGGCGAAGTCCCTGTGGCGATGGCGGCGATGACGTCCATACGATCCCCTCCTTTTTTGTCTATTGTACGACGAAACGCGGATTTTCTCAAGTGCCTTGAAAAAATGCGCCGGGAAAATTGCACTGTTCGGGCAGTTGTGGTATGATAATTTCGGAAAAGGACCCCGGAAATCAAGTATTGGTTTACATAAGATTGGAGAACGGATATGAAACAAAGAATCATTCCCTGGCTGCTTGCCGTCTGTCTGATCGCTTCCATGTTTGTCAGCGTCAGCGCCGCCAATGTGACGGCGCAGCAGATCGCCCAAGACTACAGCCAGGTGCTGGCCGAATCGACCCTGCGCAGCACCACGGACCGGCCTGTGATGTTTTATGATCTCACCCGGGACGGCGTGCCGGAGATGATCCTGCTGTGCCGCGGCAAGAGCGGCGGGGAATTGCAGGTATGGACCTGGCGCAGCGGCAGCGCGGAGCTGGCGCTCAGCCTCGATTGGGTGGAGGTCTCCGCGTCCAAGCACTGGCTGTACCTGATGAAAGACGGCACTCTGGCCTGGTACTATACCAATTCCGGCTATACCCATCCCTATGCCACGGTCTCCCACATTGGCACGCGCTATGTCTGGACGGGCGGCGGATTCGAGCAGACCGACCGGTTTGAATACGTCTACCGGGAGGGGAACGGCGTTTATGAGCCCTTGAGCGCCACGCATAACCGGCAGACGGTAACGCCGGAGGAGGGCGCAAGGCTGGACAGTGCCCTGCGCGCAGACGCGGTTCGAACCCTGATGACCCCCATGGACGATGTGCCGGGAGCTATGACCGGGCGGGAAGCCCAGGCCTATCTGCGCTCCATCACGGGCCGCTTCTTCGACGTCCCCGCGGGAAAATACTATACCGAGCCCGTGGCCTGGGCGGTGGAGAACGGTATCACCGCCGGCACCTCCGAATACACGTTCTCCCCGGATCGTCCGTGCACCCGCGCCCAGGCGGTCACCTTCCTCTGGCGGGCCGCCGGACAGCCCGCGCCGAAGAGCAAGTCCACCCGCTTCACCGATCTCAGACCCGGGGCGTTCTATGAAAAAGCCGTGCTTTGGGCGGTGGAGAACGGCGTCACCGCCGGCACCTCCGCCACGACCTTCTCCCCGGACACGCCCTGTACCCGCGGCCAGATCGTCACCCTCCTCTGGCGGGCGACGGGCTCGCCCCAGGCCGCCGGCAGCAGCTTCTCCGACGTGCCGGCGGGCAGCTACTTCGAGATCCCGGTAAGCTGGGCGGTGGCCGCGGGGATCACCAACGGCGTTGCTCCCGGCCGCTTTGCCCCGAACGATCCCTGCACGAGAGGCCAGATCGTCACCTTCCTCTATCGGGCCCGGAGCATCACGATCGACCCGAAGCCCGACGCCTGGAGCGACGCCTACCGGCGCTTCGTGCTGGATCAGAGCTTCCTCAACGGGAAGGAGGAATACAGCTATGACGCCGGCTTCTTCCTGGTGCGGCTTTACGACCTGGACGGGGACGGCACCCCGGAGCTGATCATTGACAACGGCAGCAGCGGCCGGGCCACGCGATGGGCCTACATCTACACCTATTCCGGCGGCCAGATCCGCTGTCTGGGCATCGGCCCCTCGGAATCCTACCGCAACCCGGCGGATCCCAAGGGCGTCTACGGGCGCTACAGCCTGTCGCCGGACGAGAACTGGACAAAATATGACAAGGTCGGCGGCAGCATCGTCACCAGCTCCGCCGGCACCTTCCCCCTGTTCACCGGGCACAAGGATTTCATCCCGCTGGACACGAAAACCGTGGAGCAGATCCGGGACATGGGCTGGGAAGCCTTCCTCGATACCCAGGCGCTTTCCTAATACACAAGGACGTGCCGCAAAATGTACGCTCATGCGCATTTTGCGGCACGCTTTTCGTATCAATACGGCAGGATCGGCAGGCTCTCGTCGTCCTCCCCGGGCTCCACGGCAACGATCTGCGCTTCGTAGCTGTAGCTTTCGTTGACCGTGACCGTCACCCGGTCGCCGGCGCGGCGTCCCCAGATGGCTTTGCCCACGGGGGAATTGCGCGTGATGCGGCCCTGCAAGGCATCCTGGCGCATGGAGGTCACGAGCTGGATGTGCTCTGTCTCGTCGTCCTCCGGCAGGTAGAGGGTCACCCTGTCAAACAATCCGATGCCCTCGCCGCTGCCTGCCTCCACCACCCGCGCGGTCTTGATCATGCGCTCGAGGTAGCGGATGCGGCTCTCGTTGCGGTTTTTCTCCCGCTTGGCCACCTTGTATTCGTCGTTTTCGCTGAGATCGCCGAACTCCCGGGCGGTCTGCACGTCCCGGATCAGCTCCGGCCGCAGCTCCGTGATGCGGTGCTTCAGCTCCGCCTCCATCTTTTCAATGTCTACCTTTGTCAGTTCGTCGTACATGGCTCCTCCACATTCAAAAACCGGCCCGAAGGCCGGTTTTTGCGGTTATTTCGTATTATTTCGCGTACTCGATGGCCTTGGTCTCGCGGATGACGTTGACCTTGATCTGGCCGGGGTACTCGAGCTCGGCCTCGATCTTCTTGGCAATGTCCCGGGCCAGGAGGATCATGGCGTCCTCGCCGACCTCCTCGGGCTTGACCATGATGCGCACCTCGCGGCCTGCCTGGATGGCATAGGCCTTCTCGACGCCGGGATAGGAGCCGGTGAGCTCCTCCAGCTTCTCGAGGCGGCGGATATAGTTCTCCACGTTCTCACGGCGGGCGCCGGGACGGGCAGCGGAGATGGCGTCGGCCGCCTGCACCAGGCAGGCGATGACGGTCTGGGGCTCCACGTCGCCGTGGTGGGCCTCGATGGCATGGATGACGGCGGGGCTCTCCTTATACTTTCTGGCGAGCTCCACGCCCAGCTGGACGTGGCTGCCCTCCATCTCATGGTCGACGGATTTGCCCAGGTCGTGCAGCAGACCCGCGCGCTTGGCCAGGGCGATGTCCTCGCCCAGCTCGCTGGCCAGCAGGCCGGC
>CADBKB010000066.1 GCA_902795095.1 Oscillospiraceae bacterium | reverse complement strand
CGGGGCGCAGGGCTTCGGCACGCCCCAGGTGGAATCCGTCTATCCCGGCAGCGCCATGGAGGAGGCGGGCGTCCGGGCGGGCGACGTCATCTGGTCCGTCAACGGGCAGCGCGTCTATCTCGACTCCGATGTGAGTCTGCTTTTGAGCAGACTCCGCAGCGACCGGACGGATCTTGTGGTCAAGCGGGGCGGCGCCAGGGTGGTGCTGGCGGATTCGCTGATCGAACAGCGGGAATTTGAGGTGGACGGCGAAAAGCGCATGCTCTACGGCATCAATCTGCACGTGCAGGAGGCTTCCTTCGGCGCCCTGCTGCGCCATAGCTGGTACAGCTGCATCGACTTCTCCCGCATGGTGTGGATGGGCCTGTCGGACCTCATCACCGGACGGGCGGGGCTCAACGATGTGGGCGGACCCGTGACCATCGTGCACACAATGTCTGAATCCGGCAAGGCCGCGCCCAACGCAGCTGCCGGCATCCAGAATGTGTTTTATCTGGCGGCTTTCATTGCTGTAAATCTTGCGGTAATGAATATGCTGCCCATTCCCGCCCTGGATGGCGGGCGCATCTTCTTCCTCCTGGTTACCCTGGTGCTGGAGAAGCTGCTTCACAGAAAAATCGATCCGAAATACGAGGGCTATATCCATGCCGCGGGTATGATCCTGCTGCTTGCTTTCATGGCCTTCATCACCTTCCACGATGTGTGGATGCTGCTGTTTAAGAAATGATATGAGAAAAATCACGAAGCAAATCCGCGTGGGCGATGTTCTGATCGGCGGCGGCGCGCCGGTGTCGATCCAGTCCATGCTGAATACAAAAACCACGGATGTTCCCGCCTGCCTGGCACAGCTCCGCGCCCTGGCGGACGCCGGCTGCGAGATCGCCCGGCTGGCCGTGCCGGATTTGGACGCGGCGAAGGCCTTTGCGGAAATCGTCAAGGCTTCGCCCCTGCCTCTGGTGGCGGACATCCATTTTGACTATCGCCTCGCCATTGCCAGCGCCGAAGCGGGGGCTGCGAAAATCCGCATTAACCCCGGAAACATCGGCGGGCAGGATCGGGTCCGGGCTGTGGCGGACTGCTGCCGCGCCCACGGCATTCCCATCCGCATCGGCGTCAACGGCGGGTCCCTCGACCGGGAGCTACTGGCAAAATACGGCGCGCCCACAGCCCAGGCGCTGGTGGACAGCGCCTTTTCCCATGTGGGGCTTCTGGAGGACTGCGGATTCTATGATATCTGCGTATCCATGAAGTCCTCCGACGTGCCCATGATGATGGAGGCGTACCGGCTCTTTTCCGCGCAGTCCGACTATCCGCTGCATGTGGGCGTGACGGAAACGGGGACCGAGTACATGGGTACCATCAAATCCGCCGTGGGCATCGGCGGTCTGCTCTGCCTTGGCATCGGCGATACCGTCCGCGTGTCGCTGACCGCCGATCCCGTGCGGGAGGTGGAGGCGGCCAAGGCCATCCTGAAGGCTTCCGGCGTGCGCCGCGAGGGCGTGAACATCATCGCTTGCCCCACCTGCGGGCGTACGAAGATCGACCTGATCGGCCTGGCCGGACAGGTGGAGAATGCTCTGCGGGACTGCAGGAAGAATTTGACGGTGGCCGTCATGGGCTGCATCGTCAACGGCCCCGGCGAAGCCCGGCAGGCGGACGTGGGCGTCGCCGGCGGCGACGGCTGCGGCGTGCTGTTCGTCAAGGGCGAGCTCCGGGAGAAGGTGCCCTATGACGAGCTGCTGCCCACCCTTTTGCGATATATCGACAACCTGTAACTGAGGAAAACCATGCAATCAGAACTTCCTTTTTCCGAATTATTTCCCAATCTGGATGTGCCGGAGCTCATGACACAGACCGAGCATCTGACCGTGACCGGCGTGGAGCTGGATCCTGAGGCACGTACCGTCAGCGTCGAGCTTCGGGGCGACCGCTACGTGCGCGCGGAGGTCCTGCGGCAGTGTGAGCAGGCCCTGGTCCGCGCGTGCGGGCTGCGGGAGGCCCGGCTGCAGCCGGTATTCCCCGCCGAAGCACTGACCGAGCTGGAGAGCGCGGAGATCATCCGGGTGCTGACGGAGGCCTTTTCTCCCGCCCGGGGCATCCTGGCCGGCTCCGCCTGGGAGGTGGACGGGCCTGCGCGCTGCGTCCACGTGCATCTGCAGGCCAACGGCGCCGATGAGCTCGCGCCCCACCTGCATGCGGCGGAGTCGCTGCTCTCGCATATGTTCGACGGACCTGTGCGGCTGATTTTGCACAGCGCCAAGGCGTTGGACGCCGACGCCCTGTTCGGCCGCACCGAGGCCCTGCGGGAACAGATGATCGAGCATCTGCCCCAGCAGGAGACAAAGAAGGAAAAGAAGCCCGCGGGGGAGAAGCCGCGGGTGCTATTCGGCAAAGCCTTCCGGGGAGACCCTACGCCCATCGCGGAGCTGAACCTGGATATGGGCCGCGTCATCGTGGAAGGCGAGGTCATCTCCATCAATCATAAGGAGCTGAAGAAGCGCGGCGCCTGGGTCATCAATTTCGACGTCACGGATTATCAGAGCACTGTGCGGATCAATCAGTTCATGGAGACCGACCGCGCCAAGCCCATTCTCGACGGCCTGCAGGGTCCGAATGCAAAGAAAAAGACGCCCGGCATGTGGGTGAAGATCCAGGGCCGGGTGAATCACAATAAATTTGAGAATGACCTTGTTGTGGAGCCCTATGCCATTATGGTGGGCAAGCGCCCCGAGCGGGCCGACAAGGCGCCGGAAAAGCGCGTGGAGCTGCATCTGCATACCACCATGTCCTCCATGGATGCGCTGACAGACACCGGCAAGGCGGTGCGCACCGCGGCGGCATGGGGACATAGGGCCATCGCGATCACGGATCACGGCGGCGCCCAGAGCTTTCCGGACGCCATGATGACCGTGGAACGGGGCTGCAAGGTGGCGGGCACCGACGAGCCCATCAAGATCCTCTACGGATGCGAGGGCTACTACGTCAATGACGTGGACGACCGCATCGTGGTCCACGGAGAGAAGAACGCCTCCCTGCACGGCGAGTTCGTGGCCTTCGACCTGGAGACCACCGGCCTGTCCGCCAGGACGGACGTCATCACCGAAATCGGCGCGGTTATCATGCGCGACGGAGAGGTGCTGGACCGGTTCCAGACCTTCGTCGATCCCAAACGGCCGCTGCCTCAGAAAATCGTCGAACTCACGGGGATCACCGATGAAATGCTTCGCGGCGCGCCGGAGATCGACGAGGTCCTGCCGCAGTTTCTCGCATTCTGCGGCGATCGGCCGCTGTGCGCCCATAACGCCGATTTTGACGTGGGCTTTCTCACGGCGGCGGCCCAGAAGCTGGGGATCGCGTTCACTCCGACCTATGTCGATACGCTGATCCTCGCCCAGAATCTCATGCCGAAGCTGGGCAAATACAAGCTCAATATCGTGGCCGATGCGTTAGGCCTGCCGGAATTTCAGCACCACAGAGCCTCTGACGACGCGCTGACCTGCGGACATCTGCTCATGCGTTTTATCCCCATGCTGGAGGAGAAGGGCATCCAGACCCTGGACGCAGTCAACCCGGCCATGGAGACGCTTCGCGCCGGCAGCCGTCTGGACGGGCGTCATACACGGCATATCATCCTTTTGGCCAAAAACCAGACCGGCCTGCGCAATCTCTACCGGCTGATCTCCTACGGCAATCTGAAATACTACAAGCGGGTGCCCCGCATCCCGAAGTCCGAGCTGATCCGCTGGCGCGAGGGCCTGATCATCGGCTCGGCCTGCGAATCCGGCGAGCTGTTCCAGGCTGTGGCGGACTACAAGAGCCACGCCGAGCTGCGCAGGATCGCCTCGTTCTACGATTATCTGGAGATCCAGCCCCTGTGCAACAATCGCTTTATGCTGGACAAGGGCATGGTGGAGGACGAGGAGGAGCTGCGCAATTTCAACCGCACCATCGTTGAGCTGGGTCAGGAGCTGGGCAAGCCCGTGTGCGCCACCGGCGACGTCCACTTTCTGAATCCCGAGGACGAGACCTTCCGCCACATCCTGCTGGCCACCAAGGGCTATGAGGACGCGGACCGGCCGCTGCCCCTGTACTTCAAAACCACCGATGAGATGCTGGAGGAATTCTCCTATCTGGGCGAGGAGAAGGCCTACGAGGTCGTCATCACCAATCCCAATCTGATCGCGGATATGTGCGATACCGTTCGCCCTGTGCCTCACAACCTTTTCGCCCCCTCCATCGAGAACTCCGTGGAGGATCTGAAGGCCCTGGTCTACGGCAGGCTGCGCGAGCTCTACGGCGACAATCCGCCGAAGCTCATCGGCGACCGTGTGGAGACGGAGCTGGGCGACATCATCCGCTGCCATTATGACGTCATCTACATGTCCGCCCAGAAGCTGGTGAAGAATTCTTTAGACAACGGCTATCTGGTGGGCTCCCGAGGCTCCGTCGGCTCGTCCATCGTGGCGTACCTCTCGGGCATCACGGAGGTCAATTCCTTCCCGCCCCATTACCGCTGTCCCAATCCCGCCTGCAAATATACTACCTTTGACTTCTCTGAGATCCGCGCCATCGACGAGGATTCCGGCGATCCCCAGAAGGTCGAGCGGGCGATCTGGGCCAAGGCGCACGCCGCCTGCGGGGCGGACCTGCCCGACGCCTGCTGCCCAAAATGCGGCACAAAGCTGGCCAAGGAGGGCTTCGGCATCCCCTTTGAGACCTTCCTGGGCTTCGGCGGCGACAAGGTGCCGGATATCGACCTCAACTTCTCCGGCGAATACCAGGCCAAGGCCCATGCCTACTGCGTGCAGATGTTCGGGGCGGACCATGTGTTCCGTGCCGGCACCATCGGCACAGTGGCGGAGAAGACCGCCTTCGGTTATGTGAAGAAATACCTTGAGGAGCGCGAGCGCACCGTGGGCAGGGCAGAGGAGCAGCGCCTGGCCCAGGGGTGTGTGGGCGTCAAGCGCACCACCGGCCAGCATCCCGGCGGCCTGGTGGTCATCCCCCAGGAGAACGAGATTTACGATTTCTGTCCGGTGCAGCATCCCGCGGACGCCACCGATACAGACACCATCACCACCCATTTTGAATACCACTGCATGGAGGAGAACCTGCTTAAGCTGGATATGCTTGGTCACGACGATCCCACCATGATCCGCATGCTGGAGGATCTCACCGGCGTGAACGCCCGGACCATCCCCCTGGACGATCCGGACACCATGTCGATCTTCACCTCCTCCAAGGTCCTGGGCTATGAGGACGACCCGATCCTGGGACCCGTGGGCAGCGTTGCCATTCCGGAGTTTGGCACCGGCTTCACACGGGGCATGCTCCAGGAGACGAAGCCGACGGAATTCGACACCCTCATCCGCCTGTCCGGCTTTTCCCACGGCACCGACGTCTGGCTGGGCAACGCCCGGGATCTGATCCTCTCCGGCACCGCCACCGTCGGACAGGCCATCGGCTGCCGCGACGATATCATGAACTATCTGATCTCCTGCGGCATGCCCGAGCGGCGCTCGTTCAAGATCATGGAGGCGGTTCGTAAGGGCAGGGGACTGCCCGAAGGCGCCGAGGACGAGATGAAGACCGCCGGCGTGCCGGACTGGTACATCGGCTCGTGCAAGAAGATCAAGTATCTGTTCCCGAAGGCCCACGCTGTGGCATACGTCATGATGGCCTTCCGCATCGCCTGGTTCAAGGTCCATAAGCCTCTGGCCTTCTACGCGGCCTACTTCTACCGCCGCAGCCAGAAGGGCGGCTTCGACGCCCGGATGATGACCCACGGAATCGAAAATGTCGTGGCGGCCATCAAGGCCATCCGCGACAATCCCGACGCCACGGCCAAGGATGAGGATCTGCTCACCACCCTGGAGGTCTGCTACGAGTTCTATCTGCGCGGCTTCTCCTTCGCACCGATCGACCTGTACGGATCCGACAGCGTGAAGTTCCTGATTCGAGGGGACAGCCAGCTCCTGCCGCCCTTTATCGCGGTCTCCGGTCTGGGCGAAACCGCTGCCCGGGACATCGCCGCCGGGCGGGAAGGAAAGCGATTCATCTCTGTGGAGGAATTTGCGAACGCCTGTCCCAAGGTATCCCAGATCCACATTGAGAGCTTGAAGGACGCCGGCGCCTTCGGCGATATGCCGGAGACCAGCCAGATCAGCTTTTTCTGAGGAAAAGGTTTCAATTCAGAAAGATTTGTGGTATACTTACTGCACGGCAGAACGATCCGCGCATCGTTCCGTAAGTTTATATTTGACGATTGTTTCGGAGACATCCGGGGATGCCTCCCTACGGACAACGTTTGAAAGGGAAGGGAGGTGCCGGCATGGAGCAGAAGGGCATACGCCAGATCGCGAAAAACCGCGAAGCGACCCATGAGTATTTCATCATCGAAGACTACGAGGCCGGCATCGAGCTCTCCGGCACTGAGGTCAAATCCATTCGCAAGGGGAACGTCAGCCTCAAGGATTCCTGGTGCACCGTAAAAAACGGCGAGCTGTGGATCCGCCACATGCATATCGCGCCCTACGAGCAGGGCAACATCTTCAACAAGGACCCCATGCGGCCCCGCCGCCTGCTGATGCACAAGCGGCAGATCATGTATCTGTTCGGCAAGATCAAACAGGAGGGCTTCGCCGTCATTCCCCTGAGCCTGTACTTCAACGGCTCCCGGGTCAAGGTCAAGGTGGCTCTGTGCAAGGGCAAAAAGCTCTATGACAAACGCGAGGACATGGCCCGGCGCGACGCCAAGCGGCAGATCGACCGCGCCATGAAGGAAAGGAGATAATATGGCAAATCCCATCGTAACCATCGAAATGGAGGACGGCGGCATTATCCGCGCCGAGCTCTATCCGGAAATCGCGCCCCAGTCGGCGTACAACTTCATCTCTCTGTGCAAGCAGGGCTTCTACAACGGCCTGATTTTCCACCGGGTCATCCCCGGCTTCATGATCCAGGGCGGCTGCCCCGACGGCACCGGCATGGGCGGCCCCGGCTACTGCATCAAGGGCGAATTCCTGTTCAACGGCGTGGAGAACAAGCTCAAGCACAAGCGCGGCGTGCTGTCCATGGCCAGGAGCCAATCGCCCAACTCCGCGGGCAGCCAGTTCTTCCTGATGCACCAGGACGCGCCGCATCTCGACGGCCAGTACGCCGCCTTCGGCAAGGTCATCGAGGGTATGGACGTGGTGGACGCCATTGCCGCGACGCCCACGGACCGGGCGGACCGGCCCAAGACGCCGCAGGTCATGAAGGCCGTCACCGTGGACACCTTCGGCGAGGAATATCCCGAGCCCAAGAAGCTCCGGGATCCTTACGGCAGATTCTGATCAACAACCGCCCCGGTTTCGGGGCGGAGATATGGGGGCGTACCGGTTTCGACGGGGATAGTGAGGCCGGAACAGCGAGCAGAGGTGCCTGACCTCTTTAAACCGGGCAAATTTCTAAAATTAACTGACACCAACACTGTCGCTCTGGCCGCCTGATTTGGCAGCCCGTCCACCCCGGGAGGACCACGACCCGGGCTTGGGCGTGATTTAGTGGTACTCGTGCGTGCGCAAAGCTTTGAGCGCACCATGCATAATGAAGCTACCAAGCCGCGGAGGGTGTTTGTTCCCGCCCCGGTGAGGGAATGTAAATAACAAACTGCGCTCGGAGAGGTTCCTGTCAAGTTATTTTCGGACAGGGGTTCAACTCCCCTCGCCTCCACCAGAAAAGGGTTGCTATTTTGACAAAGATAGCAATCCTTTTTACAATCTTGATAAGAAAACGAAGTAGGTGAACTAAATGATTCTTTTTAGACCCGTTGGTACAACCGAACTGAATTTGATAAAGCAGAGCAATTATAAGGAGTTTCCTCCAAGACTCCCTGAGCAACCCATCTTTTATCCTGTATTGAACGAAGAATACGCATGCGAGATAGCAGAGAAATGGAACACCAAAACAGGCGATGGAAAAAGCTATGTAACACGGTTCACCTTGGATGACGAATACATCGGGCAATTTGATGTTCATACTGTTGGCAATCATGTGCATCAGGAACT
>CADBKB010000065.1 GCA_902795095.1 Oscillospiraceae bacterium | reverse complement strand
GAATCATACGGTGCTTCTGGTTTGCTTTATGGAGGGCGATTTCGCCCGGGACGCCCGGGAAATGGGCATCCGCACGCGGATCATCAAATCCCGCAACGTGCTCGCCGACTGCCGCACCATCGCCGCGCTGATCCGCGACGAGGGCTACCAGGTGGTCCACTGCCACGGCTCCCGCGCCAATATGATGGGCGCCATGCTCCGGCGCCGCATCAGCGCCCCGGTGGTCACCACCGTTCACAGCGACTATCGCCTGGACTACCTCGGCCGGCCCCTGCACCGCCTGACCTTCGGCACCATCAATATGATCGCCCTGCGCTTCCTGAACTACTATATCGGCGTGTCCGAGGCCATGGCGGAGCTGCTCATCCGCCGGGGCTTCGACGCCCAGCGCATGTTCTCCATCTACAACGGCATCGACTTCTCCTCTCCCCGTCCCGTGGTGGACCGGGAGGAATACCTCGACCGGCTGGGTGTGAAGCGCGGCGCGGACAGCGTCATCTTTGGCATCGCCGCCCGCATCTCTCCGGTCAAGGACATGGGCACCCTCGTCCGGGCCTTCGCCCGCACCGTGGCGAACTACCCCTCCGCCCGTCTGATCATCGCCGGCGACGGCGAGCAGCGCCGGGAGCTGGAGGCCCTGGCCGCGGAGCTGTGCCCCCGGGATTCGGTGTGCTTCGCCGGCTGGGTGGACGATGTGGACAGCTTCTACAATGCCATCGACGTGAATATGCTCACCTCCCTGTCCGAGACCTTCCCCTATGCCCTCACCGAGGGCGCCCGGATGCACTGCGCCACCGTGGCCTCCCGGGTGGGCGGCATTCCTTACCTGATCGACGACGAGGTCTGCGGCCTGCTCTTCCCCGCGCAGGACGTCGAGGCCCTGGCCGACCGGATGTGCCGGCTGGCGGGGGACGGAGCTCTGCGCGAGGCGCTGGGCCGGCGGCTGTATGAGAAGACCCGGGACCAGTTTTCCCTGGAGGCCACCGTACGCCACCAGGAGGAGATCTATGAGACGATCCTGCGCCGCACCGCCAGAAAAGGCCGCCGGCGCGACGGCGTGCTGATCTGCGGCGCGTACGGCAAGCGCAACGCCGGCGACGACGCGATCCTGCGCTCCATCGTCACGCAGCTGCACACCATCGATCCGGATCTGCCCATCTGCGCCCTGTCCCGCCATCCCCGGGAGACGCAGCTCGCCTTCCGCATCGGCTCCTGCTACAGCTTCAATCTGCCGCGCTACCGGCGCATCATGCGCCGCACGAAGCTCTATATCTCCGGCGGCGGCACCCTGATCCAGAATTCCACCAGCGTCCGTTCTCTGATGTACTATCTGAGCAACATCTCCAGCGCCCATGGCGCCGGATGCCACGTCATGATGTACGGCTGCGGCGTCGGCCCGGTGAACGGTTCGTTCAGCCGCCGGCTCGCCGCGCGCACCATCACCCGCTGCGTCGATACCGTCACCCTGCGCGATCAGGAGTCCGCCGACGAGCTCCGGCGCATCGGCGTGACCCGCGACGACATCCATCTCACGGCGGATCCCGCCCTGCTGCTGCGCGCCCCGGATCCCCGGATCATGACCGCCGCCCTGGCCCGCTATGGCATCGAGCCCGGGCAGCGATACGTGATGTTCGCCCTGCGGCCCTGGCCGGGCCTGCAGCCCCATATGGCCGACTTCGCGGCCGCCGCAGACCATGTGCGCGCCCTCGGCTGCACGCCGGTGCTCTTCTCCCTGGAGCCCAAGCGGGACGAGCCCGTGGGCACCGCCCTGGCCGCCATGCTCTCCGGTCCCTGCCTGCAGATCAACGCCGACATGGACGCCGAGACCGTCCTGGCCCTGACCGCCCGGATGGAGGCCGTGGTCTCCGTCCGCCTGCACGCGCTGATCTTCGCCGCGGGCCAGGAGGTGCCCCTGGCGGGCGTGGTTTACGACCCCAAGGTCAAGGGCTTCCTGGATTACATCGGCCAGAAAAATTATGTAAACTTAAACGACCTGACCGCCGACGGTCTGATCTCCATGCTGGACGTGGCCCTGTCCGGCGCCAGCGTGGATCCGCAAACCATCGGCCGGATGCGCGCGCTGGCGGAAAAGAACACCGAGTACGCCCGAAAGGCGCTGGAGGAATGAAATGAAACAAGTTGTCTGCCTGTCCACCTCCCCCTGGTACCCCATTCCCACCCGCAAGCAGCAGGTGATGAGCCGGCTGTCCGACGCCGAGGTGCTGTATTTTGACCCGCCGGTGACCTGGCTGGCGCCGCTGAAGGACCGCGCCGCCCGGGCGAAGCTCCGCGCCCATCGCCGTCCCGGCGAGGCAGTGCGGGAGAATATCACCGTCTACGCCCTGCCCCCGGTCCTCCCCTTTTTCAATAAATTCCGCTGGATCAACCGTCTGAACCAGAAGCGCGTCGCTCGTTATGTCAACCGAAAGTGCCGGGCGCACGGCTTCTCCTCTCCCCTGCTGTGGGTCTATTCTCCCACGGCGGCGGACTGCGTGGACCGCATTGCCCACAGCGGTCTGGTCTATGACTGCGTGGACCGTCACTCCGCCTACGGCGGGCTGATGGATCCCGCGCTGGTGGATGCCATGGAGCTGGAGCTGGCAAAAAAGGCCGACATGGTCTTCGCCACGGCAAAGGCCCTGCACGCCCGCCTGGCGGCGGTGAATCCCCGGGCGGAGTGTATCCCGAACGGGGCGAATTTCGAGCGCTTCGTGAAGGCCGCCGAGCCTCAGAGCGCGCCGGCGGATTTTCCGGCGGGGGATGGGCCCGTATTCTGCTTTGTGGGCGCCCTGCAGGCGTGCATCGAGTACGGCTTTATCGTCCACGCCGCCAAGGCCCGGCCGGACTGGCGCTTTGTCTTCCTGGGCCGGAAGGTGGCCGGGGTGGATCTGTCCGCCCTGGAGGCGCTGCCGAACTGCCATTTCCTGGGCCTTCGGCCGAACGAGCAGCTACCGGCTTATCTCGCCCAATGCGACGTGTGCCTGAACCTGTTCGACAACAGCGATCTGAGCCGGGACGTCAGTCCGCTGAAATTCTTCGAGTACCTGGCCACGGGCAAGCCCATCGTCTCCACCCCCCAGCCCCAGCAGGTGCTGCAGTATGCCGGCGACATCCGCATCGCCGATACCCCCGATGCCTTCCTTCGCGCCTGCGAGCAGGCGCTGGGCGACGGGACGCCGGAGCGCACCGCCCGCCGCATCGAGCTGGGCCGCGCCTGCTCCTGGGACAGCCGTGTGGCCCAGATGGAGCGCTCGCTGCGGGAGCTCGGAGTGCTGTAAATTCCAAATATTTCAAGGCAGCGCAGGGAAAATGATCCCTGCGCTGCCCTTTTTCCGGCAAAAAACGGTGCATTTCTCCCTGTTTATGAGGGGTTCTTTTTTTATTACAAGGAGGAATGTACATGTACGTGATCCAAAGGGGGCTCCGGCATGACTGAAATCGCCGTGAGCGTCATCTCGGGACTTCTGACCCTGGTGGGGGTCTGCGTCACCGCCTGGTTCGGCAACCGGCGCACCTCCATGGAGGTCAGCTCCAAGCTGGACGTGGCCCAGGCCGTCACCGACGCCCGCCTGGCCGACCTGACCCGGGAGGTGCGCGAGCACAACAGCTTCGCCCGTCGCATGCCCGTAGTGGAGGAGCAGATCAAGGTCATCAACCACCGGCTGGCGGATCTGGAGGGCGGGCGATGAATGTGGATCTGAGCGTGCCCGCCATCACCGTGGTGTGCTGCCTGCTGGGCAGGATCGTCAAGGCCTCCCCCATCGCCGACCGCTGGATCCCCTGCATCGTGGGCGCCGCGGGCGGCCTTCTGGGCCTGGCGGCGATGCTGAGCATGCCGGGCTTCCCCGCGTCCGACCCGCTGAGCGCACTGGCGGTGGGCATCGTCTCCGGCCTGGCCTCCACCGGGGCCCATCAGCTCAAGAAGCAGCTGGAGGCGTCGGAATGAAGCTGATCGAGCGCTTTTCCGTCAAAAACGACTGCTACCAGAACAATCTGCGGAGCGTCGACAGCCGCTACACCCGGTTCCGGTCCCAGGGGCCCCGGGGCCTGATGCTCCACAGCGTGGGCACGCCTCAGCCGGACGCTTCGGTGTTTGCCGGGCGCTGGGACCGGCCGGGCATCGAGGTGGCGGTGCACGCGGTGCTCCAGGCCGACGGCACGGTGTACCAGTGCCTGCCGTGGAACTATCGCGGCTGGCATGCCGGCGGCGCCGCCAATGACACCCACATCGGCGTGGAGATGACGGAGCCCGCCTGCATTCGCTACACCGGCGGGGCGAGCTTTACCTGCTCGGACCCGGAAGCCGCCCGGGATTTCTGCCGCGGGACGTGGGAAACGGCGGCGGAGCTGTTCGCCATGCTGTGCAGGACCTATGACCTCGACCCCATGACGGATATCATCAGCCACGCCGAGGGGGCGAAGGCCGGGATCGCCTCGAGCCATGCCGATCCGGAGCACCTGTGGCGCGGCCTGGGCCTGGACTACACCATGGACAAGTTCCGCCGGGCGGTGAAGGAGAAGCTCCGGCCCCTGTACCGCATCCGCGCCGCCTGGGACGACCCGAAGAGCCAGCTCGGCGCCTTCGAGGGCCGGGAGGCCGCGGTGCAGGCCTGTCCCGAGGGCTACGCGGTGTATGACAGCGAGGGCGCGGAGGTCCATCGCAATTCCCCGTCCCGGCGCGACGAGCTCCTCGCCGCCCTGGGCGACCGGTATATCCGCGTGTTCGACGATCTGCCGGACTGGGCCAGGCCCGAGGTGCGCGCCATTCTGGATCTGGGTCTCATCAACGGCGGCAGCCCAGACCCCGACGCCATCAACATGCCGCTCAGCGACCTGCGCACGGCCATCGTCGCCTACCGCGTCTACCGCCTGCTGCAAAACAAGCAATAACCCGGCAAATCCGCCTGCGGCAGGGCAAACAATCCCCCGCCCCAGGCAAAAAACCGCCTCCTGCAAGCCATCTTGCAGGAGGCATTTTGTTTGTCCAAATCTGCCGCCGGGCCCAAATGCCGCACCCGTAGGGGCGGAGATCATTTTGCACAGCGCAAGCCAGGCCGTAGGGAGGCCAGACCCCTGGCCGCCGGCTGCAATCACCGCGACCCCCGCGGGGCGTCAACCCCCGCAACACAGAGAACCGGCCCCTGTGTTACTGATCAGCGGCCTCCATCCTCCGCCTGTGATATATGACTGTAGATCCAATCGCCCATCGCATCGCCGTATGTATAGTAACCGTCATTGACGCCGACCGCGAACTGCTTTGGACGATAATCGAGCGTAAAGGAAAACCCGTTGGTCAGCTCCACATCAAAGAAATAAACTGGAAATGAATCTGCGTATCCTTCAATGGGCGATAAATCGTCGAAGCAGTCATAAAACGCGTCAAGATCCGCTCTGTTTTCGACCGTTGACAATTCGGCGACCTTCTCGTTTTCCCGCTGTCTGCTGACCGTGATTTTTAGTATGGAATCCGGCCTCGTCATACCGCAAAGCGCCTTTAATTCCTCCGCTGGAACGGGCTTCACGCCAAGAAAATTGCAAAACTGAAAGACCACAGGCGTACCATCCCTCAATACGACGGCGAGGTTTGGATAGCGGGGATCCGGGTGCTTATAAGCCATCCCGGAATCAATGGTGCTCATCTGCTCATCAATCTCACCGATTTCCTCCAGGCCGACGCAGGAATCCACCGCAAGGCTAAGCGCTTGGACCTTTTCCGGCGACACCTCTCCGTAACTGAGGGTCCCTATGACAATCGTCTCTGACGGAGGGTCAACAGCTGGGGTTCTGAGCAAGCCGCAGGCAGTCATACTGAACGTCAAAAGAAACACGTGAAAGAAAAACAGAATTCTTTTCCATCTCATTTTATCAGCTCCTTAACTATTCAGATTATACTGATAGAAGTCTACACCCATACAATCTGTACCGTCGTAATAATAATCTGTGTAAATGAGAATACTTGCTGTATCATTATTACAATCATAATAATAATGGTATCTTTGTTGTGCGGCCTCTTTTTGAGGTGAAGCTTGTGTGTTTTCCAGGGCAATCTGCAATGCTTCGTTCAGTATTTCTGAATCATTATTTACGTTATCAGTTTTTGGACTTAGTAAAGAGACTTCATTTTTAGATCCGAGCTGGTCATCAATACCTAATTGTTCACTCAAATTCTGAATTTGAACAATCGATTCTTCTTTGATTTCCTTTGTGTTATCATAGAGTTTAATCAGTTTATTACAATTAATTACCGCTGTATATCCCGTGTTTGTTTCAAATCCTCCGATTAATCTAACGAAATCAATAGTAGTGATTTCATCACTGTTATTATAAATATATACTTTATAATCGCTGATGTCAAAATTTAGATTGATTTTCTGAATAATTGTTGCAACTTCATAAGGATTATTCTGGTTATTAATGGTTGTGTCTCCACAATAGTAATCCAAAATGTTCTCTGGATCAGATACGCTATTGTTAGTTGTTCCTTGGCTTTCAATTATTGAATCCATGTCTGAAATGGTCAAATTGATTGCTGAACGATCATTTGAATAAAGCACATTATCTTTCACATTACTACCTGGCAAATAGTAAAATGAATTTGCGTGAGTTATAGCAGAAGCAACAGAATAACCATTAGATAATTGTTGGCAAAAACGAATTAGCCAAAGTGAATGTTGAACTGCCAACACCTCTTTTGTCCATCCTATTGAATTTTTTGCGCCATAATTACAACACAGGGGACGGTTCTCTGTGTTGTAACAATTGGCCTTTTATTCTGGCCGTTTCGCATCAAAATTCAGCAATATCAAAATGATTTCAGGCAACACAGAGAACCGTCCCCTGTGTTACAGACCCCTGGCCGCCGCCTGCGCCACTGGACCCCGCTGGGCGTCGAAACCGCGCGCGGAGGCATCAGGGGATGCCTCCCTACGGGCCTTCGGGTCTCTCTCGCCCGCTGTGTTCAGCTCTGTGCGCCGGAGCTGTCGGTTTGCTCCGGCTCGGCCTCGTAGCCCGTTTGCGCATATGCTTCCTCTGCCCGGGCCAGCGATTTATAGACGTCCATCGAGAAAAGCGGCTCTGTTTGCAGGCTCGTGACCTTCTGATCCGTCGGGACGATCATGGCGTATCCCTTTGCCCCGGTCCCGGAGCCGTCAAAGGCCTCTGTATTCCAGTAATAAAGCTTCGCCGTGCCGTCTTCAACTGCCGCCTCCGCCAGTCTGGCCTCCATCACATTGGCGCTGTCAACGGCAAACCCGAGGACAAGATATTGCCGGGCAGGATCGGAAAACGTCTGCTCGAGATTCCACTGCCTGCAAAAATCAGAGTATTCGTCAAAGCTGAAAATGTGCTCGCCGTTCAGCTCTGCGAGGCTGCCGTTTGGGCCCTCGCAGTATTGAACGTCATAGGCTCCCCGGTAGTCTCCGCCAATGAAATAGTAGTCGCCCTGGTGGAAATGCGCGGTCAGAACCCGGTCGTCCACATAAGGCCGCAGGGCCCAGGGCTCCGCCTCGGCTTCCGGGGCCGGCGTCGGCTTGCTCTCCCGGCACCCCGCCGCCAGCAGCGCGATCAGCGCCAGAAGTACATACAATCGCAGCCTGCTTCTCTTGTTTGCCATGGTCATTTCCCTCCTTCATCTCGGGGCGTTTTTGTGCGCGGTCAACTGCACAGGCCCCTTTAATTGCAGTATATACCAGCAAAAACGTGAGTTCAAGTAAACTTTTCGTGAATATATCTGTTGAGTATCCACCGGGCCCAAATGCCGCACCCGCCCGTAGGGGCGCATGCCCACATGCGCCCGCTTTCGCCGGGCCAAAACGCCGCACCCGTAGGGGCCAACAACACAGGGGACGGTTCTCTATGTTGTAACAATTGGCCTTTTATTCTGGCCGTTTCGCATCAAAATTCAGCAATATCAAAACGATTTCAGGCAACACAGAGAACCGTCCCCTGTGTTAAAGAGCATCGCATGGCGACCGTGGAGGAAATGCAGGCGTTTTTCGGCACACCGGAGGCCATCGCCGAAGCGTTCCTGCAATCGGATGAATTCAACACGACAAAAAAGGTCGTTTCCTCCAGGCGCCGAATCGTTCAAATCGTGCTGATTGCCATCTGCGCCCTGGCCGCCGCAGCGGTAATCCTCGGAACGGTCTATGTGGTGAATGCCTACCAATACACCCACGGTTTTTGGG
>CADBKB010000064.1 GCA_902795095.1 Oscillospiraceae bacterium | reverse complement strand
AGGCGCCCTCACCGAGGTAGATCGTATTGAGATACCACTCCACGATCTCCTCTTTCGTGTATTTCTTTTCAAATTGCAGGGCGCGGAAAATCTCCTGCAGCTTGCGCCGCACGGTGACCTGGTCGTCGCCGGTGAGGTTCTTGATGAGCTGCTGGGTGATGGTGGAGCCGCCGAAGGAATCTCCGCCGGAGCCGAAGAACATCGATCCGCAGGCGCTGATGGTGCGCCGCCAGTCCACACCCTGATGCTCGAAGAAGCGCTTATCCTCGATGGCCACGGCGGCGTTGATCAGATTATCGGGGATCTCCTCAAGATCGGCCCAGATGCGGTTCTCCGTGGCGTAGATCTGCTGGAGCTCCTCATACTGGCCGGTCTGCTTGTTCATGGCATAGATGAAGGAGGTCTGGCTCAGGGAATAATCGTCCAGGGACATATCCGAGGAGACCAGGACGTCGTCCTTCAGATAGGTTGCCATATCCACGGAGAATAATATGCCCGCGATGAGGGCGATCAGCAGCAGCGTGGCGGCAGCGCCTGCGGCAAGCTTCACCAAAAACCACAAGACGCGCACAATGACGATCGGGGCGCTGTCCCGGTCGTTGGCTGCGCGCTTGCGCCGATTGAATTCTCTGCGTCTTTTTTTATTTTCGTCCATGGAAGGATCCTCCTGCGCAAAAGCCGGAAGCGGCTTGAATGCAATGATGATCTGTCGAAACAGTATAATACAACATTCTATATTATAGCATATATGTCAAACAGATGGAATGCCGGAAACGGGTTTCAATCGTGAATTTTTTCTGAACACGCCGGAACTTCGCCGGAAGGGAGCGCCCATGTATTTCACAATTTCTGACAATCGGAATTGGTCAAATAGCACAAAAATGGAGAATTGAGGCGAATCTTTTCTGAGGAAATCAGCAAGAAACTGCGCTTTGCCTCTTGATTTTCTGGCGTGATGTGGTACAATAGAGCCAGCAAACGCAAGGAGGGCGACCATGGATACGGATTTCGGCCGGGATTTCATCACAATTACAGACGAAGACGGCGTTGAATACGAGCTGGAGATTCTTTCCACCGTGGAGTACATGGGCGCGCTCTATTATGCCCTGGCTCCCGCAGACACCGATGAGGACGAGGAGCTGGAGGTCTGCATTCTCAAGGCCGTCGAAGAGGACGGCGAGGAGATACTTGTGGCCGTCGATGACGACGATGAGCTGGATAAGGTCTACGAGCTGCTGATCGAGCAGATGTATGAGGAAGACGAGTAAACCGTATAACTCCCTGCCTGGTTCGTGTAGGACCCACTTAAACCCACATTAAATAATAGGGACGCTGTACTTCTCATTCGGATTGCAGGCCTCCCGCCTGTACTCGATACAGCGCGGAAGTTGGAAGCAGCGAAGAATGGGAGAGGCGACCCACCTGCCGTTGTGTGCAGGTTATAACTGGGCTCTCACGGCCATGGCGGGGACCTTTATAGAATGGCGGCAGTACGCTCCGGCGTACTGCCGTTTTGTGTCGAAATTCCAAAAAATGCTCTTGCATCTGACGGTGGCATTCGTTATAATGGCTATAATCGTTCGCATCAGCGACACGCGAATACCAATTGATCGAGAGGAAGAATCACCATGAGTGCATCACGTGAAAGAAAAAAGCGGCAGGCCCTGGCCGAGGCAGGCCAGAGCCCCAAGCAGCTCAAAGCAGCCCAGGAAAAGAAAAGAAAGACCCGGCGTACCACCATCAGCGTCATTGCCATCGTGCTGGTGCTGGCCATCTGTCTCGGCCTGTTCTATGGCCTGGTGCTCCGACCCAAGTCCCTGCCCCGCAAGACCGTAGCCCTGCGGACCGGCGATCATGAGCTGTCTGCCGTGGAGTTCAGCCACTATTATTATGACGCAATCAACGCGTTCTATCAGAATTACGGCTCCTATATCAGCTATTTTATGTCCGATCCCTCCCAGCCCATCGACCAGCAGGTCTATGATCAGGAGACCGGCGAGACCTGGGCGGAGTATTTCATGAAGAGCGCCGCCGACACCGCAAAGTTCGACTATGCCGTTTATGACGAGGCGAAGGCCGCCGGCTATACCCTGAGCGCCGAGAGCGAGCAGTCCATCAAGGACAGCCTCGCCACCCTCGAGACCCAGGTCAAGGAAAACGGCTTCAAGTCCCTCAATCAGTATTTCGATCAGGTCTACGGCAAGGGCTGCACCAAGGATACCTATCTGTCCTATCAGCGCATCCGCGCCACCGCCTCCGAGTATGCCCAGAAGCTCGACGATGAGCGCGAATTCTCCGACGCCGATATCCAGGCCAAGGACGACGAGAATCCCGCCAAGTATTCCAACGCCACCTATCGCTCCTATTTTATCAGCGCGAGTAACTATAAGCCCGAGGCCTCCGAGGATGACGAGGAGAAGACCGAGGAGGAGAAGACCGCTGAGACCGAGGAGGCCATGAAGAAGGCCAAGGCCGACGCCGATAAGATGGTCGCCGCCGCCACCTCCGAGAAGGGCTTCTCCGACATGGCTCTGGAGCTGGCCCCCGAGAGCTCCAAGCAGACCTATGAAGACGCCGACGCCACCCTCAACGCCAATACTGCCTACGACAGCGTCAACTCGCTGTTCGTTGACTGGGTGTTCGACAGCGCCCGCAAGGCCGGCGATGTTTCCGCCTTCGAAGACAGCGGGAACGGCTACTATGTCGTTTACTTCCTGTCCACGGATAAGAACGAGTACAATACCGTCAATGTGCGCCATATCCTGATCGCCCCGGAGAACGACGAGGACTCCGACAACGACGGCACCCCCGACAAGGCCTCCGAAGCCGCCGACGCCGCCGCCAAGGCCAAGGCCGAGCAGCTCCTGGCCGACTGGAAGGCCGGCGAGGCCACCGAGGACAGCTTTGCCAAGCTGGCCGAGGAGAACTCCTCCGACAACGCCGAGCAGGGCGGCCTGTATGAGAACGTCTACAAGGGCCAGATGGTCCAGGAGTTCAACGACTGGTGCTTCGACGCCTCCAGAAAGCCCGGCGATACCGCCGTGGTCAAGACGACCTACGGCTACCATATCATGTACTTCGTGGGCGAGGGCGAAACCTATCGCAAGACCCAGATCCTGAATGATCTGAAGGAAGAAGCCTACAACGAATGGTCCGAGAAGATCGTCGAAGGCAAGGACGCCACCCTGGACGAGGCCGGCACCAAGTTCCTGCGTACGGATCTCGTGCTCGGCTCCAGCGAAGCTCCCGCGGAATAAGCGTTTCGGCAACACACAAAGCGTCCCTCCGGCTGTGCCGGGGGGACGTTTTTGTATGCGTATAAAAATGAAAAACCCCTTCCCGGAAGCGGGAAGGAGGAATTTTTCATGCGAAGGCTCAGGCCAGCTTGTTCATCTTCACGGCCATGCTGCTCTTCTTGCGGGCAGCAGTGTTCTTGTGAAGGATCCCCTTTTTCACGGCCTTGTCCACAGACTTCACAGCAGCCTTGAAGGCGGCGTCGGCCAGGTCCTTGTCGCCGGAAGTGACGGCGGCGTCGAACTTCTTCACAGTGGTCTTGAGCGCGGACTTCGCAGCCTTGTTACGCTCGTTCTCAACCTTGGAGATCAGAACTCTTTTCTTTGCGGATTTGATGTTGGGCACGGATTACACCTCCTCTGGACGCGCTGTTATGTCGAGAAATAACATCGCGTGAACTTCATGCAGTTAGATATTATATCTGCACAAAGGGAAAAAATCAATAGTCTTTTTGCTTTTTTTGATCTGTTTCATAAAAAAAGAACACGCTGCGGGGCCGGAAACACTCCGGCGGGGAGCGGGGGATGAATTTTGCGGGATCCGGCATACTAAAACGGGGGGATGAAAATGAAACGAACCGATCTTGCCATGGAGATCCACGGACTCCTCAGCGCGGAGGAAAGCGCGTCGTCGCTGCCCGGCGTGCGCGCGGAAACGAAGCAGCGCGGGTCCATCCGTACCACCGTGGTGCAGGTGCTGGACGAACAGGGGGCGCGGCGCATGGGAAAGGCCAGGGGGACCTACCTGTCCATGGAGCTGCAGGACACAGACGCACAGACGCGGGCCGAGGCGGCGGCCCAGCTTGCCGGGCATCTGGGCAAGCTCCTGCCGGCGCGCGGCGCGGTGACGGTCGTGGGCCTGGGCAACCGGGCGGTGACCGCCGACGCCCTGGGCGCGCGCAGCGTGGACCGGCTGCTGATCACGGCCCATCTGGCCGGGCAGTTTCCGCGCCTTCGCAGCGTCAGCGCCTTCTGCCCGGGGGTCAAGGGACGGACCGGCCTTGAGAGCCTGGAGCTGGTGCGGGCTGTGACGGCCCGGGCGGGCAGCGCCTGCGTGATCGCGGTGGATGCCCTGGCAGCGGCGGAGCTCAGCCACATCGGTACCGTGATCCAGCTCTCCGACGCGGGCATCCAGCCGGGCTCCGGCGTGGGCAACCGCCGCGACGGACTGGACCGGAAAAGCCTGGGCGTGCCGGTGCTTGCCCTTGGAGTGCCCACGGTGACGGACCCGGACGAATCGGGCCTGGGACGCGCCGTGACCACCGCCGACATCGACGCTTCCGTGGCCTCCATGGCCTGTTTGCTTGCCGACGCCCTCAACCGTGCCCTGCAGCCGGGGCTGTCGCAGAGAGAATTGGAGGATTTTGTTCGGTAGCGGGTTTTGCCCTTATGTCAACGGCATATACAGCGGGCTTTGCGGGGGTGTATGTTGAAAAGCCTGTGAATAATGTGAAAAACTTCGCGTTCTCCTCGTCATAACCGGGTTGATCAAATAAAAAATCAAGGGAAAAACTGGATAACCAGTTGAATATTCGGTATGTTACGCCCCTGGGCACAGCATTACGTTGACAGTGGGATTTTATTATGCGAAACAGTTTGCCGAAAAAAAGATGGAAATATAGTTGACAAACCCTGCCGGAATCATTATAATAAACGGGCATTGAAAATGCGAAATGCGGAAGTGCTGGAATAGGTAGACAGGCACGTTTGAGGTGCGTGTGTCAACCGACGTGGGAGTTCAAGTCTCCTCTTCCGCACCAAAAACACGGTGATTTGGATACAAATCACCGTGTTTTTTCATAAAGCTGCCCCTTGCGGGGCGAATGAAGAGAAGAAGACGCTTCTTTTCTTAATAATAATGTATCCGCAGGGCCTGCCGCCGTCCGGCAGGGAACAAGCCGCATTCGCGGGAAAGGAGATTTCAGCATGATCACCCTGGAGGAGGTTTCCCCGGAGCGCGTCCAGGCGTTCTGGGACCTGCATATCCGATACCTGGTCGAGGATGGAATCATCAGCGACGGGGAGGACATCGCCTATTTTTCCGGACGCGAGTATCGCGGAATTCTCGAGGCGCATATGCTCCGCAGCCATGACAGGCATCATCTGGTCTGGTTTTGCCGCGGCGGCGAGCGGATCGGCGCGGCCTCCTACTGCATCTATCACGGCGAAGGGGGAAAATGCTTCCTCCTGGATTTCTGGGTGTTTCCCCCGTACCGGGGCGGGGGCACCGGACGCCGCTGCTTCAGCGCCCTGGAGCAGTACACGAGACGGGACGGCGCGCTCTGGTATGAGCTCAACAGCGACAGGGAGAATGCCGTTCGCTTCTGGAAGTCCCTCGGTTTTTCGGACAATGGCACGGACGAGTACGGCATGCCGCTGCTGATCCGCCGATGAAGCGCCATGGCGGCTGCGCGGCTTCCGATTGACACGGAACGGCGCGCCGTCCGTTCTGAACGTCCGCCTTCAGTGGATTTTTTTCCGCTGAGGGTGGATTTTTTTACGACAATACGTTGACAAGCGCATATGCTCATATTATACTAAAAGTACGATTTCGTACAGTGAGGTGAGAACATGACTCAGAAACAGACCAATGACTTTCACCAGATCAATTTGATGACCATGATGATCGGCGCCCTGTATCATGAATCCTCTGTCCGGCTCGGAATTACCGATAACATCGCACTGATCCTGCACTTTCTCTACGACAACGGACAGAGCTGTCTGCTCAGCGATTTCTATAAAAAAACCGGGGTGCCGAAGCAGACCGTCAACTCGTCCCTGCGCAAGCTGGAGGCCGACGGGATCCTCTTTCTCGAGCAGCACGACGGCCGGTCCAAGCGGGTGGTGCTGACCGAAAAGGGCGAGCAGTTTATGCATGAGACCATCGGTCAGCTGCGCAATGCCGAGATCCACGCCCTTGACGGCTGGACCCCGGAGGAGGTGGAGACCTATATCCGCCTCATCACCAAGGTCGCCGCGTCCCTGCAGCGGGAGTTCAGCAAGCTGCAGCGCCCGGCCATCGAGATTTAATCACATTGTTATCATTGCGGCGCGCGCTGGGCCCGTGAGCAGCCCGGCCGCCGCATGCGGGGGAGAGATCTCCCGGATAAAGAATGGAGGAATCACACATGAAGAAACGACTGCTCAGCGCGTTGCTCGCTGTCTGCATGGTTGTCTCCCTGCTTCCGGCCTTCGCCATGACGGCGGGGGCTGCGGAGGGAGATCTGCCGACGATTCTGTCGGTGGAGCCGTCGGCAACGAACAACATTCCCGCAAGAATCGACATTTTTAAGGCCAGCTCGTCGTCCGGCGGCTGGGGCGGAGGCGGCGAAAGCTCCACTTCCTACGACCTCTATCTGCCCGGCAATGTGGACCCGGCGAACTGCTTCTTCTCATGGGCCGACGGCCTGCAGGCCACGGTCGACGGCCGGAGCTACGCCAGCGGCGCCTGCCCCGTGCCCGCCGTCGGCGAGAGCAAGACCTATACCTTCACCAAGGGCGCTTCCACCGCGACCTTCACGGTCAAGACCTGGAAGGGCGCCGAGAATGTGAAGGCCATCTTCATCGACATCGACGAGTCCAAGGGCACCATCGCCGCCATGGACAACGATACCAAGCACAATGCGTCCTGCACCGGCACGATCTACATCGACGGGCAGCAGATGGTCCTGGATAAGATCAAGGGCCGCGGCAACTATACCTGGCGCCAGGCCCGCGACAAGAAGGCCTATAACCTGACCCTGGGCTCCAAGGTCAACATCCTGGGCATCAACTGCGCCAAGACCAAGAAGTGGTCCATCCTCGGCGAGATCGCCGACCATAGCCTTTTGTGCAACCGCTCCGGCTATACCCTGGCCAACCAGCTGGGCATCGGCCTGGACAACGCCTCGGCGGACGTCTGGATGAACGGCGAGTACCAGGGCTGCTACACCGTCACCCCGAAGTACGACTCCTTTGTCACCAAGGATGGCTTCCTGATCGAGGAGGATAACTATAAGGAAGAGGACACCGTGGAAAACGGCGGCGATCCCCAGTTTGCCCTGGACGGGCTGAACGGCGCCGGCATGGGCGACTCCTCCTACAACCTCATCACCGTCAAGAAAATCGGCGACAACCTTCTGCTCAATGACGCCGGCCAGGTGGACGAGAGCGCCGCCAGCATGAACGCCGCCTCCGCCAAAATCCAGGCCTGGCTGCAGGACGCCTGGGACGCCATCCGTTCCGCCGACGGCTACAACGCCAAGGGAAAATACTACACCGACTACATCGATATCGAGTCCTTTGCCAAGATGTACCTGATGCACGAGTACGTCAAGAGCTACGACGTCTGCGCGGGCTCCATCCTGTTCCACCGCGACGGCCAGACCGACGCCGACAAGCTGATCGCCGGCCCCATGTGGGATCTGGACAACGCCATGGGTTCCACCCAGAGCAACATGAATCTCGGCTCCGTGGGCGACCGCCGCTCCGGCCGCGGCGCCTTCATCCCCGAGATCCAGGAGTACAAGACCTCCATTTACAAGACCCTCGGCCGTCACGAAGACTTCATGGAGGAGGTTTACCGCCAGTACAACCTCAATCACACCTATTTTGAAAACCTGCCCAATGTGGTGCAGTCCATGATGGACGAGATCGAGATCTCCGCCATGATGAACCACAACAAGGTGGAATCCGTGAGCTACAACAACCACAACTACGGCAGCGACACCGTGCTGGAGCGCGGCACCGAGTATGAGCAGCAGATGAAGGCCACCACGAACAACAAGACCGACTGGCCGAACTACGCCAACAACCTCAAGGAGTACGTCAAGGCCCGCAGCCTGTGGTTCACCAACACCTATACCCGCGAGGATCCCGGCTTCCAGGCGACCTTCGCTCCCGGCACGGGCGCCAGCGTCACGGCCTATGACACCCGGGACTTTACCCGTCCCGGCACCTCCAACGCCCGCTACGCCTCCGCCCGCGACGGCGCCACCGGCGAGGTGCTGACCGACGGCACCGGCGAAGTGAACTTCCGCATTGACGCCGCCGTGCCCTACAGCGTGTCCAAGATCACCGTGGAGCCGGCCGAGAACTTCGGCAGCATTTCCGGTCCCGACGTGACCGGTGCGGAGAACGGCTACCGCATCAACGGCATCACCGGCCCCATCACCGTCACCATCGAGACGGTGGAATGCGAGCACGAGTGGGTCGACGGCGTGTGCACCAAGTGCGGCCTGTCCGCCTTCCGTGTGGACTTTACCTGCGACGAGCACTGCTCCGTCACCGCCTTCCCGACCCAGGATCTGGCCGGCGCCGGCGAGCAGAACGCGAAGTTCGTCTATGCCCGCAGCAAGACCGGCGACATCGACATCTCCGGCGAGGGCCAGGTCAACTTCGTCGTCAACGTGGACGAGGGCTATACGATCTCCAGCATCAAGCCCGTGCCCGCGGGGAACTTCAAGAATCTCAAGGGCCCCGCCGACACCGGCGTGGACAACGGCTACCGCGCCACGAAGGTCACCGGCTCCTTCGCCCTGAACATCAAGACCAAGGAAATCGGCGTGGGTCCCGAGGACGTCGACTTCACCCTGAAGGAAGACGAGAGCAAGTTCGAGGTCATGGGCAAGGACACCTATGAGCTCGTCGCCGGCACCGGCGTCACCCTCACCAGCACGGCGGACGCCTTCGAGCCCCTCCAGGGCGGCGGCGGCTTCCCCGGCGGCGGTGGAGGCCAGACCACCGAATCCACCCCCAAGGATCTGATCCGCGTGCCCGTGTCCGACGACTGGACCGCCACCCTGCAGGTCGACTTCAACCAGAACGGCGTCCAGTGGGCCATGAACGAGTACTTTGCCTTCCTGGCCATGGCAGGGGAGGACTATCAGAATATGGCCGGCATCCGGGGCACCAACTCCGTGATGCAGGACTTCCTGCGCCAGGATGGCACCATCGCCACCCCGACGGTCCAGGGCGGCGGCATGGGCGGCTGGAACCCCGGCGGTCAGCAGACCCCGCAGACCGGCTTCACCGCCACCGGCACCTACTGGCTGCGCCTCGAGAAGGAGGACACCACCTATACCGCCTACCGCTCCACCGACGGCGAGACCTTCGAGGAGCTGTTCAAGCTGGAGGATACCGGCATCGACGCCGAGTACATCGTGATCGACGCCTATAAAACTTCCACCTGGGGCATGGGCGGCAATAACAGCTACCAGTACACCCTCAAGTCCCTGACCTTCGGCGACGACGCCCCCATCCCGCAGGTGCTGGACAAGACCGCGCTGAACGCGGCCATCGCCAGCGCAAAGGCCATCGACACCAGCCTGTATACCTCCAAGTCCGTGGCTGCCATGAACGAGGCCCTCGCCGCGGCGGAGGAAGCCGCCGAGAACGCCAAGACCCAGGCCGCCGTCGACGCGAGCACCAAGGCGCTGAACGACGCCGTGGCCGCTCTGGTCAAGAAGTCCGATACCCCCAGCCAGGCGAGCATCGACTTCACCGATCCCGCGGACAAGAGCAAGTATGAAATCGCCGGTCAGAACCAGAGCGACGTCGAGGAAGGCACCGGCCTGGCCCTGGTGGCAACCCAGGGCGGCATCGAGCCCGCCAAGCAGAACATCGCCGAGGCGGACAACGACGTGGTCAAGGTTCCCGTTTCCGGTGACTGGACCGCGACCCTGGAGGTCGAGTTCGACACCAACGGCGCGGCCAACGGCTACTACCAGTTCTTCGGGCTCTATGCCTCCGAGGGCCATGACAACCAGAATCTGGTGGGCATCCGCGGCGGCGACGGCGCCATGCAGGACTTCATCCGCAAAGACGGCGCCATCACCGAGGAGACCAAGTCCTCTTCGCCCGGCTTCAACAGCAGCGGCAGCCTCTACTACCTGCGCATTGAAAAGGCAGGTACCACCTATATCTGCTATCGCGGTTCGCAGGATCCCCCCGCAGGGGGCGTCCGCGCTGCATCGGGCATCAGCTTCTCCGAGATGTTCCGCTATGAGGACACCGGCATCGAGGCCGACGAGATCCTCATCGACGCCTATACCGGCATGACCGCCGGCTACAAGTTCACCCTGAAGTCTCTGACCTTCGAGGGCGGCGAAACGCCCGCCGTCGATAAGACCGCCCTGGCCGCCGCCATCGCAGCCGCCGAGGCCATCGACAAGACCGCTTACACCGAAGCGTCCGTGGCTGCCATGGAGACCGCCCTTGCTGCCGCCAAGGCCGTGAACGCCTCTGCGGAGGCCGACCAGGCCGCCGTCGACAGCGCCGTGAGCGCTCTGAACGCCGCCGTTGCCGCCCTGGAGCCCGCGGCTCCCGCCACCTTCCAGGTGAGCTTCGTCTGCAGCGAGGGCGTGAGCATCGACGTTCTCAAGACCCAGACCCTCGACGGCGAGATCTATGAGAACGTGACCACGGCAGTGCCCCGCGACAAGACCAACTTTGAACCCGACTACACCGGCGAGGGCCAGGTCAACTTCGTGGTAAAGATCGCCGAGGGCTATACCTTCGAAGGCGACGTGAGCGCGGAGGGCGGCTACAAGAACCTCAAGGGGCCCGACGACACTCTGATCGAGAACGGCTACCGCATCACCAAGATCACCGGCGACGTGACCGTCACCGTCAACGCCAAGAAGAACGGCGATCCCGAATGCGACCACGAGTATGAGACCTCCGTGATCCCCGCCACCTGCACCGAGCCCGAAAAGACCCGCTATACCTGCACCAAGTGCGGCTACTGGTACGAGGAGTCCAACTACACCGCGCCGGAGATCGAGACCGAGATCAGCGTGCCCTCGACCTATACGGCCACGCGCTCCGATCTCACCTACGGCACGAAAGAGAGCATCACCTATTATTCCACCACCGCCGGCCGCAATAAGAACGCCAACGTCCAGCTCCCGGCGAACTACGATCCGAGCAAGAAGTATCCCGTCATGTACCTCCTGCACGGCGTCATGGGCAGTGAGAACGACATGGTCGGCAACGGCACCATCATCCAGAACCTGGTGGCCGACGGCCTGGCCGAGGAAATGATCATCGTTTGCCCGAACATGTGGTCCAGCGACACCTCCGCCAGCCCCGGCGGCATCAACCAGGCCACCATGGAGGGCTACGACCGCTTCCACCTCGATCTGGTCAACGATCTGATGCCCTACATGGCCGAGCACTATTCCGTGGCCGAAGGCAAGGAAAACACCGCCGTGTGCGGCTTCTCCCAGGGCGGCCGCGAGACCCTGCTCACCGGCCTGTACCATCCCGACAAGATCGGCTACCTCTGCGCCATCAGCTCCGCGCCCGGCATCGTGGAGGCCACCGACAACTACATGCACCATCCCGGCGTGTTCAAGGAGGATGAGGTCAAATACGACGGCGAGACCCCGTATCTGGTCATGATGTGCAGCGGCGACAGCGACAGCGTCGTCGGCAAGAATCCGCAGGAATACCACCGGATCTATACAGAAAACGGCATCGCCCACACGTGGTGGGAGATCCCCGGCGCGGACCACGGCGGCGCCACCAACAGCGGCGTGTACAACTTCGCCAAGTACGCCTTCAAGATCAAGGGCGAGGGCGCGCCCCTCGGCCATGACTGGGACGAGGGCACCGTCACCGAGCCGACCTGCACCCAGGAGGGCTATACCACCTACACCTGCGCCCGCTGCGGCCTGGTGGAACAGCGCAATGTGAAGAACAAGCTCCCGCACAACTATGTGGACGGCGTGTGCACCGTGTGCGGCGAGAAGCTCCTTACCGTCGCCATCGACGCCGACGAGGGCGCCACCGTCACCGTCTATGAGACCCAGGATCCCAAGGGCGGGAAGACCGCAGGCGCCGTCAGCGCCAACCCCCGCGACGGAGATACGGGCCTGATCGACTGCTCCGGCAATGGCCAGGTGAACTTCACCGTCAAGGTGAAGACCGGCTACGTGCTTGACAGCGTCACCGCAGAGCCCGCGGAAGCCTACAAGAACCTCAAGATCCCCGCCGATACCGGCGTCAAAAACTGGTACCGCGTTACCAAGGTCGCCGGCGATCTGACCATCACCGTCAAGACCACCTACACCGGCGAAGCCCCCGAGAACGCCGACATCGACTTCACCGACCTGGGCGACGTCGACAAGTATGAGATCGTCAACAAGGATACCGCGGAGTGCGTCAGCGGCACCGGCGTGACCCTGACCACCACGGCCGACGCCTTCGAGCCCATCGGCGGCGGCTTCGGCGGCGACGCCACCGCCTCCGAGCCCAAGGATCTGATCAAGATCCCCGTCACCGGCGACTGGACCGCGACCCTGAAGTTCGACTACGATCCCAACAACGTACAGTTTGCCTTCAACAGCTACTTTGCCTTCCTGGCCATGGCCGGCGACGACTATCAGAACATGGCCGGCATCCGTGCCACCAATTCCACCGCCCAGGACTTCCTGCGCAAGGATGGAACCATCACCACCACCATCAGCGGCGGCGGCGGATTCCCCGGCGGCGCCCAGGGCCCGCAGACCGGCTTCACCAGCGCCGGCACCTTCTGGTACCGTCTGGAGAAGGACGGCGAAAGCTACACCGCCTACCGCTCCACCGACGGCGAGACCTTCGAGGAGATCTTCAAGCTGGAGGACACCGGCATCGACGCCGAGTACATCGTCATCGACGCCTATAAGACCAGCACCTTCTCCTTCGGCGGCGACGCCAACTGGCTGTTCACCCTCAAGACCCTAGAATTCGAGGGCGGTGTTACGCCGCTGCCGGTGAACAAGGATCTGCTGAACCGGACCATCGCCGCGGCCGAAGCCGTTGAAAGAGACAAGTACACCGACGAGAGCCTTGCGGCCCTTGACGAAG
>CADBKB010000063.1 GCA_902795095.1 Oscillospiraceae bacterium | reverse complement strand
GGAACTCGCAAATTGAATCCATAATCGGGATAAGAAAGGCAGCTTCTTCTTCGGTGCAGCTGCCGATCCGGGATCGAAGTATGTTCACTTGGGGTGATGACGAGACAGGGACGGTCCTCTGTTTTGGACGAATAACACCAAGGACGCCTCTGCGATTGGAAATCCAATCGCAGAGGCGTCCTTTGATCGTTTTTTATCCCACCCTGATGGTCGTCGGCAGCGGGACACGGCAGATGTTTGTAAAGTCTCCGCCGCCGCTGCGCATCCACAGGCTGTTGCCCACCGCGGCGAAATCGCAGTTGTAGCGCACATTGGGGGTGCCCTCGGCCTTGCCGGCGGTGTTGCTGACATAGTACTCGTTCCGGGCGTCCCAGTATGTCTGGCCCGCGGTGCGGGTCATGGCGTTGCGCAGATAGCAGCTGCGGTAGACATTGTTGTACTTCCAGTCCTCCTGGAAGGCACACAGCCAGTTGAAGCCCAGATTTGGCCGCGGGAAGCTGATGGCGCAGATGCACTCGGTGGCGCCGTTTTCCGGCGTGACGAACTGATAGTACACCGTCTTGCCGTTTTCCTGCCGCGCTTCGATCTGCATGGTGTACCAGACGCCCACCTTCCAGGGATAGTCCGTCAGCACCTGAGCTCCCTCGCCCTCGCCGGTGAACTGGCCCTGGTAACCGTAGGCGTACTCCACCTTGGGCTTGCCGTTGGCGGTCTGCCAGAGGGACATGATGACCTTGTGCTTCCCGCCCACGCTCTGGAAGCCCGCGTAGCCGGAGCCGTCCCGGACCCCGGTATAGCGGCCGCCGGACTCGCTCGCGTCGTACCAGTTCATGGTGCACCAGTAGGTATCGTCGCCCTCGTAGTCGCACTTCCAGTCGATGCGCACGATGTCATAGGTGACGCCGGTCTGCGGGAATGCGTAGGTCGCCATCAGATAGGGCGCCGTATCCGGCCGCGGGCCCGGGTCCAGGCGGCAGAGGAACGTGACGATCTGGGCGCGGGTGCAGTAGCTGTTCGGGGAAAACCGTCCCGCGCTCATGCCGGTGGTAATACCCTTTTCCACCGCCCACATCACCGCGTGGTAATAGTAGCTGCCGGAGGGCACGTCCGAGAAGGGGCAGGTGCGGGCGCTGTAGCCCGGCCGCCCCATGGCCCGCCACAGGAAGGTGACGATCTGCGCCCGGGTGCAGCAGGCCCCGGGGGAAAACCTGCTTGCGCTGGTGCCGGTGGTGATCTGCTTCTCGTTGGCCCACATCACCGCCTGGTCATACCAGCTCCCCCGCACCACATCCGTAAAGGGGCAGTACTGCATCACCGCCCGCGGGCAGCTCATGGCCCGCCACAGGAAGGTGACCGCCTGGGCGCGGGTGCAGGCGATGTTGGGCGAAAACTGCCCGGCGCTCGTCCCGTTGGTCACAACGGGGTTGTGATTGACCGCCCAGCGGACGGCATTGGCATAGTACGCGTCGGAGGGCACGTCCCAGAACCCGCTGGCGGCAAGCGCCGGGGCACACAGATGCACAAGGCACATCAGAATCAGAACGAGGGCGGTCAACCGTTTTCTCATTTCCAAGCTCCTTTGCAAAGCGCCGGCGTACCGGCGCTGTTTGTTATCCTTCCTTGCGGCGCATGGCCTTGGCGATGCTGAAGATCGCGGCATAGGCCACCGCGGCGATGGGCCAGACGATCCAGGTGCGGTCCCAGCGCATGGTGATGAAGCTCCAGGCCATGTAGCCCGCCGTCACCAGGCCCCAGTAGATGCCGCTGAAGCTGCTGTGCCGCTTCAGATCTTCCTTGGCCTCGCGGGAATAATCGCCCTCCTGCAGGAGCATCTGATAGCTGCCCCAAATGATGCTCACGCGGACGATCAGCATCACGCCGATGGCGATCAGCGCCAGCATGGCGCCGATGCCGGCCACCATGGCAAAAGAATCCTCCTTGCTGAAGATCATGGCGATGAACAGGGGCAGCACGCCCACGACGCACAGCACGATGCCCACGGTCAGCTGGCGCGCGAAGGTGCTCTGGAACCGCTCTTTGCGGTCGCGGACCATGCCGTCCACGCCGTAGAGGGTGTCGATGGGCTCTTTTTCCAGATATTCATAGGGAGCGGTGCGAAGGCCGCTGGTGACGAACAGGGCCACCGCGCAGCCCACCAGGAGCATCAGCGTCACCAGGCCGATGCCGCCGGCCTGGACGTCGGTGAAGGGGACCAGGCCCAGCTCCTGGGCGCCGCCGAGGACGATCAGCACGATGGGCGAGAGGATGCACAGCAGCACGCCCAGGGCGATGCGGCGGGAGTTGATCTCCTTGGCCGCCAGGAAGGTGTTGGCCTCCTCCATACCCACGGTGCGCACGGGGCTGTCCGAGATCGGCTCGGATACAACGGCCAGCTCCGCGTCGTCCTTCAATAAGTAATCGGTGGTGACGCCGAAGATCTCGGACATGCGGATGATGCGCTGCATATCGGGCACGGACTGGGCACCCTCCCACTTGGATACGGACTGGCGGCTGACGTCCAGCATCTCGGCCAGCTCCTCCTGGGACCAGCCGTTTTTCTTTCTGAGGTCGATGATCTTATCTGCAAGAATCATGGTGTTGTGCTCCTTGTTGTTCTCATTTCCGCGGGGCGCGGCCCCATCGGATGACCCAATGATAGCCGAATTTGCCGTTGCATGCCAGAAAGACGGCCTGGAACCTGCGCAACCGACGGTTGCAACCGGGCGATTTACCGCTTTGCATGACAAAAAAACGCGTTTTTTTCATTATACTCCCTCCTCCGCCCCCCGTAAAGCTCCAATTGCCCCGGACATAAAAAAAAGCCGCCCCCGGGGCGGCCTTTTTTATGGATCAGCGGGTGCCGGTCAGGGCGGCGCCCGCCACATAGAGGGTGTAGCCGTTGGAGATGACGTTGGCGGCGCTGCCGGTGAAGGAGCTGACGTAGCTGTCGCCGGTGAGGATCCAGGTGCTGGTCTCGTCCAGGGTGACGTCCACGGCGCCGACGTCGGTGGAGACGGTATCCCCGGCGGCGTTGACGATGCTCCCGCCCACATAGCCTTCAAAGGCGGAGCTGTCTGACAGATTCAGCGTGAGGCTCGCGTTGTCGCCCACCAGGATCGCGCCGGACAGGCGCTGGCCGGAGGCGTCCAGCACCGCCGTGTTCCCTGCGCCGCTCCAGCCGTCGTCACACACGGACAGAAGCACGTTGTCCGCGTCGTTGTTCACGATCTGCACCCCGGACAGGGTGATGACGGCGCTGGTGTTGGTCACGTGGAACACATGGCCGCTGTTGCTCGCCAGGCTGCCGCCGGTCATGGTGAATCGTGAGGTGCCGCTGTCGGCGTCGCCGGACATGGACTGATAGATCATGATCGTGTCGAGGAAGGTGGCGTTGCCGTTGCGCTTCGTGTTATTGGCGGTCAGGTCGCAGTCGACCAGGGTGATGGCGTTCTTCCCCTCGATGCACACCCCCTCAGAGAGGTTTGAAACCAGCTTCGCGCCGGTGACGGTGACGTCCGCCGTGGAATAGATGGCGGGCGAGCCGAGGCCGTTCGAGGTGTAGCTGCCGCCCTCCACGGTCACGGTGCCGCCGCCCCGATCGGTGCGGATGGCCGCCGAGGACCGGCCGGAGGTGGTGACCGTCAGGTCATAGGCCCGGGTGACGCCTCCGCCGGTTGTCATGACGCCGCCGGCGCCGTCGCCGGTGGTGGTGATCTCCGTATCCCGGATGATCAGGGTGGTGCCGTCGCCAGCCGTGCCGTTGGCCCCGCCGTTGCCGCCGTAGCAGAATACACCGTTGGCGCCGTCGGCGTCGGAGACGATGCTGCCGCCGGTGACGGTGGCCGTGGCCCCGTCCTTCACCAGCACGGCGGCGTTGAGGCCGTAGAAGTTGCAGCTGTCGCCGCCGTCGGAGTCGCCGGACTTTGTGACGGTGGGATCGGTGAGCTCCGCGTCCGCGGTGATGAGCAGCGCGCTCTCATCGGCGGTGGTGCTGGTGTAGACGCCGCCGCTCTGGCTGTCGGCGGCGGTGATCTCCGTGGCGCCGGCATAGTCGACGTCCGCGCTGCCGCCGCCGGGGCCTCCGCCGGGCGCACCGTCAGGGGGTGCGCCGGGGGGATCCCCCTCGGGGCGCTCGCCGCCCGGGCCTCCGCCGTCGGGGGGCGCCGGCGGGGCGGACGTCTCGGCGCTGTCCGTGCTTTGCGCCTCCGTTTCCTCGCCCGCGGTCTGCGTCTGCCCGGTCTCCGCCGCTGTGTCCGCCTTCTGCGCGCAGCCGCCGAGCATCGCCAGCAGAAGCGCAAGCGCGATCAGAATGCTCAGAATCCTTTTCATAGGGATGTCCTCCTTTGCTCTGTTTTCCCAGATCATAGCGCCGAATTCTTAAATGCTTCTGAAAAACCGGCGACTGTCAAAAAAATCCCGTCTTTCACCTGGCCGCCTCTTGTGTTTTTGAGACTCATTCTGTATAATCATTTTGTATTTCAACCAATGCACATGGGGAAAGAAGGGCTCGAAAATGACAGGAGGCTTCACCTTTTGGGACACGCAGACGTGGTCCTTTGTCGTCACATTATCCGTTCTGTTCGGCGCGATGCTGCTCGCAAACCTGCTGCGCAGAAAAATCCGTTTTTTGCGCTATTCCCTGCTTCCGAGCTCCGTCCTCGGCGGCTTTCTGGTGCTGATCGCGGATCTCATCTACAAGCGGATCTTCGGCAGGTCCATGTTTGAGCTGTTCGTGCTGGAATCGCTGACCTACCACGGCCTCGGTCTGGGCTTCATCGCCCTGGCCTGGCGCCATCTGGAGGGCGTCAAGGGCAAGAAGGCCCGCCGCGACGTGTTCCACACCGCCACCGTCACCGTGGGCGGTTATCTGATCCAGGCCATTGTCGGTCTGGCCATCACCACGGTCCTGTTCTATCTCATCGGCAGCTTCGCCGCCGGCGGCATCCTGCTGCCCATGGGCTACGGCCAGGGTCCCGGCCAGGCCTTTAACTGGGGCTCCACCTATGAAAACACCTACGGCTTCCTGAACGGCTCGAGCTACGGTCTGACCGTGGCGGCCATGGGCTTCGTCAGCGCCTGTGTCGGCGGCGTGTTCTTCCTCAACCGCCCCGAGGCCCGCAAAAAATACGCCCACATCGGCGCGGAGGTCCAGGACAACCTCACCATCCGCGATTACCTCCGCGAGAACGAGATCCCCGTCTCCGAGTCCATGGACAAGCTGACGGTGCAGTTCGGTCTGGTGTTCCTCACCTATGCCGTGGCCTTTGTCTCCATGTGGGCCCTGTACAAATTCGTCCTGGCCCCCGCCGGCGGCTTTGCCATGAACACGGTCAACCCCCTGATCTGGGGCTTCAACTTCCTGATCGGCACGGTCTGGGCCATTTTGTTCAAGAACATCGGCAACGCTCTGCGGGCCAAGGGCATCATCCATCGGGAGTACACCAACACCTTCATGCTCAACCGCATCAGCGGTCTGATGTTCGACCTCATGGTGGTGGCCTCCATCGCCTCCATCGATCTGAGCGCCTTCCGGCATCGGGAGTTCTGGATCCCCATCGTGCTGCTGTGCGGCGCGGGCGCATTCGTCACCTACTTCTACACCCGCCGGGTCTGCAATCATCTGTTCCCGGACTACAGCGACGAAATGTTCCTGTCCATGTACGGCATGCTCACAGGCACCGCCTCCACGGGCGTCATCCTCCTGCGGGAGATCGACCCGCAGTTCTCCACCCCCGCCTCCCATAACCTCATTTATCAGAATCTCTGGGCCATCGTTCTGGGCGCGCCGATGCTGCTGATGCTGGGCTTTGTGCCCCGCAGCATGACCCACCTGTTCATCTGCTTCGGCATTCTGATCGCGCTGTTCGGCATGATCCTGGCGATCCAGTACCGCGACCGGCTGTTCAGGAGGAAGCAATGACCCGGGACCAGCGGCGCCACGTTCGGGCCTTCGCCTTCTTCGGCGCCCTGCTGCGGCCGTGGATGCGCCTGCTGCTGCGCTTCCGGGGCGAGCGGATCCCGGATCCCGGCGGACCGGTATTCGTGCTGTGCAACCACAATACGGACCTCGACTGCATCCTGCTGGGCCTGAGCGCCCACCGGCAGATCTACTTCGTCGCCACGGAGACGATTGCGCGGATGGGCTTGCTGGGCAAGCTCGTCAAGCGCTATTTTGACCCCATTCTCCACCGCAAGGGCGTCCAGGGCGCGGCCACGGTCCGCGCGATCCTGTCGCGCATCCGCGACGGCTTCTCCGTCGCCCTCTTCCCCGAGGGCAACCGCTCCTTCAACGGGCAGACCTGCCCCATTCCCCCCGCCACGGGCAAGCTGGCCCGGATGTGCGGGGCCACGCTGATCACCTACCGGCTCACCGGCGGCTATCTGACCTCCCCCCGCTGGGGCAGGGGCCTGCGCAGAGGAAAGATGACCGGCGCCGTGGTGGGCGTCTATTCTCCGGAAACCCTCAAAGCCATGTCCGCGGGCGAGGTCCAGGCGCTGATCGAGCGGGACCTGTGGACCGACGCCTACGAGGAGCAGGCGTCCGCGCCCGTCCCCTTCCGGGGCAAGGCCCGGGCGGAACACCTGGAATCCATGCTGTTCCGCTGCCCGCGCTGCGGTAAATTCGGAACCCTGCGCTCGAAAAAGCATCGCCTGTTCTGTGACTGCGGCTTTGACGCAGTCTTCACGGAATATGGAATGCTGGAATCCGCCGGCGGCGAACGATACACCGTCACGGAGCTGGACCGGCTTCAGCGCGCGTCCTTCGCTGCGCTGCCGGAGGCGGGCTGCCTGTTCTCCGACGGGGCAATGCTGCGGTACATCGGCAAAACCCACGAGGTGATCTCCGAACACCCTGTCACCCTGCGGGCCTTCCGCGACCGCCTGGAGCTGAATGAACCGATGCCCCTGGCGGAGATCGACGCCATGTCCATTGTCCAGCGCAATCGCCTGCTGATCTACCCCGCCGGGAACGACGGCCATCTGGAGATCACCGGCGCGCCCGGCTTCAACGCCCTCAAGTACCTCTACCTCTTCCGCCTGACCCGCCCCAGCGTCAACGGGTCGCTGTAAAGCAAGTAAGCGCCTGCCGCAAACGCGGCAGGCGCTGGTTTTTTTGTATTCAAATCCGCTCAAAATATCTGCGTTATTGACGCGGCTCCGTTCAAACGAAGGGCTTCCCGCGAGGCGCCCTCTTTTGTTAAAAGAGGGGCAGGGGAGATTTAACATTAATCGCCCGCCGCAGGCGATTTTATTTTTTGATCAAGATTATAAGAATGATCGTTATAACACGATACAGCGCAGAAAAACCAGCCGAATTAAAATGTCCTGCGGACGGCGATTATGGTTCAATCTCCCGCCTCGCTTCGCTCAGCACCCTCTTTTAAGCAAAAGAGGGCTTTGGGGCTGCTCTGCGGTTCTTTTAAGATTCAGACCAATTTGACAGCCTGACGCCTGCCGCGTTTGCGGCAGGCGCTGTTTTTTAGTATTCAAATCCGCTGGGCTCGCCGATGGGGCGCTCCAGCAGCTCCGGGTGGGCGAAGATGTGCTTGATGAGCTTGAGACTGCGGGCGAAGTAGAAGCCGTCGCCGATGCGCTCGTCCAGGGTCGCGCCGATGTCTACCACGTCGCGGATCTCTTTCGTCCCGTCGGGCATGAGGAGCTCCTCCTTATGCAGGGTGCCGATGGTGATGACCACGCTGAGGGTGCCGTAATTGCTCAGATGATGGTAGACCGAGGGACACTTGATCGAGCCCAGGTTGCTGGTCATGATGGTGGTGTAGTTGGGATCGCCCTCGGTCAGGGCCTTGGGGTTGATGCCCCAGAAGTCCAGCCAGCGGATGATGCGCACCACCGGGATCAGCACGAATCGCGGCAGGGCGGCGAACTTATCCAGCACCTCGTCGATGCCGCCGGTGGCATGCTCGCTCTTGCGGGTCTCGCGGACATTGCCGACGATTTTCTGACTGATGGAGTCCAGGGTGTCGTCGTCAGTCGGCTTGAGCACCATCAGCGACTCCTCCGCCCCGTCGGCAAAGCGACGCTTGACCACGAAGCTGATGGTGATCTCGTCGCGCTCGTAGAGGCGGTAGCCCTGGATGAACCGGTTCATCAGGGGCCGCTCCTTGACCATGCGGGCCATGCCGGTGACGGCGGCGTGGAACACCGTGGTTTTATATTCCGGATGCTCTGCGTTGCGGCGATCCAGGTAGGCAAGCAGCTCCGTGGCGTC
>CADBKB010000062.1 GCA_902795095.1 Oscillospiraceae bacterium | reverse complement strand
GTCCATGGCGTCCCGGGAGACGAAATGGGCCAGGGTGCGCGAGAGCTGGGCAGGGCAGCGGTCGCCGGTGCAGCGGGTGGCGGCCCCGTCCGGGTCTCGCTGGGTGGGCGCGCCGCACACGGGGCAGCGCTCGGGCAGCACATAGGGCACGGAATCCTCCCCGTGGGCCTCCACGCCCAGGATCTCGGGGATGATCTCCCCCGCCTTGCGGATGCGCACGGTGTCGCCGATGCGGATATCCTTCTGGGTGATGAAATCCTGATTGTGCAGGGTGGCGTTGGTCACGGTGGTGCCCGCCAGACGTACCGGCGCCACCACGGCCTTGGGCGTCAGCACGCCGGTGCGGCCCACCTGCACCACGATGTCCAGCAGCTTCGTGGCCTTCTCCTCCGGGGGATATTTGTAGGCGCAGGCCCAGCGGGGAAACTTGACGGTGCTGCCCAGGGTCTCCCGCTCGGCCAGATCGTTGAGCTTGACGACGGCGCCGTCGATGTCATAGGCGTACTGATCGCGGTTGTCGCCGATGCGGGCGATCTCCGCCTCCGCCTCGTCCATTGTTGTGCACAGGGCGTAGGGGATGACCCGGAACCGCTGGCTTTTCAGATAATCCAGGGTCTCGGCATGGGTGGCGAAGGTCTTCCCCTCGCACAGCTGCACATTGAAAATGACGATATCCAGCTGCCTGGCCGCCGCGATCTTCGGATCCAGCTGCCGCAGGGAGCCCGCGGCGGCGTTGCGGGGATTGGCGAACAGGGCCTCGCCCTTTTCCTCCCGCTTTTCGTTGAGCCGGTGGAACACCTCCTTGGGCATGAACACCTCGCCCCGGACGATGAGGCGCGCGGTCGCCTCGGGGAGCTGCATGGGGATGGAGCGGACCGTTCTGAGGTTTTCCGTCACGTCCTCGCCCACGCTGCCGTCGCCCCGGGTGGCGCCCCGGACAAACCGGCCGCGGACATATTCCAGGGCCACGGACAGGCCGTCCACCTTGGGCTCGACGGTGTATTCCGGCCGGACCGTCTCCCGCACCCGGCGGTCAAAATCCCGCAGTTCTTCAAAAGAAAAAACATCCTGCAGGCTCAGAAGGGGCACGGGATGGGTATATTTCTCAAACTGGCTCAGCGCCTGCCCGCCCACGCGCTTCGTGGGCGAATTGGCGCTGGCGTATTCCGGCCATTGGGCCTCCAGCTCCTCCAGACGGCGCAGGAGCCGGTCATACTCGTAGTCGGGCATGGTAGGGTCGTCCAGCACGTAATAGCGGTGGTTGGCCTCCTCGAGCTGCGCGGTTAAGGCAGCGATTTCCTCTCTGGGCTCCATGTCAGTCTTCCTTCCCTTCTGTCTGGATCATTGTGCTCGGCACCCGGCCGATCAGGATCGTCTCCGCCACCACCACGTCGGAGTCCACCCGCAGTGTTTGCGTCCCGGCGGGGGTGAGCAGGGTGATGTTCATTGCCACCTGCATGGTGATGCGGTGCATGGTCTGGTTGATGCCCGCGGCCCGAAAGCTGGAGTGAAACTCGGCGTCGGCATTGCTGACCGTCAGCACCCGCACGGGCAGCCGCGGTCCCCGGCCGGAGAGCAGCGAAGGAAAGATCAAGCTCCCCAGGGGCACGCCCAGCTCCGTTTCGTCCTTGTCCATCAGCCGCCGGTTGATGATGGCCAGGGTCTCGTTTCTCAAGCGGCCGAGCTGGTTCATGTCGGTGCGCAGAGCCAGCAGCTGCCCCGCGGCATCCTTTTCCAGCACGATCAGATCGTCGTAGGAGATGTCCTCCTGCTCCATCTGGGCGGTGATGGCCTCGGCGATCAGATCAGAGGCCTCGTCCGCCGCCCGGGCGCAGGCCATATCCTCGATGGCGGGCTCCAGCGCGCGCCAGGCCAAAGCCATGGCCGTCAGAACAAGCAGCGGCACGGCCAGCAGAATGCGTTTTCGTGTTCTGCGCTTCATCGGCATCCCCCCTCGGGGAGCCTATGCCGCTCAGAGCTTCTTCATGTGCGCCCCGGCGTAATTCGCCATGAGACGCTTGGTGCCCTTCTGGTCGAAGGCGATCTCCAGCAGGGCGTCGCCCCCCGTGGGCACCACGGACAGCACCATACCCTTGCCGAAGGCGTCATGATACACCATGTCGCCCTGGCAGAACGTGGCCGCTGCCTTGGGCGCGGGGCTGGGCTTGGAGAATACCGTCGCCGCCGGGTAGGCGGGCTTCACCGCACGCTGAGGGCGGTAGGTATAAAAGCTGCCCGCGGCGTCGGCATATTCCGGCGCGTGCTCCCGCTTCACGGGGCAATCCGTCGGTATTTCCTCAATGAACCGGCTGGACCGGTTGGCAGTGGTATGGCCGTAGAGCATGCGCTGCCGGGCATGGCAGATCGTCAGAGTCTGCTTGGCCCGGGTGAAGGCCACATAGCAGAGCCTGCGCTCCTCCTCGATCTCGGATTCGTCGCCGATGGCCCGCATGCCGGGGAACAGCCCCTCCTCCATGCCCACCAGGAACACATGGGGGAACTCCATGCCCTTGGCCGCGTGCATGGTCATCATCACCGCGGCGTCGGCGTCGGGATCGTACTGCTCGATGTCGGTATAGAGGGCGACCTCCTCCAGGAAGCCGCTGAGACTGGGCTCCGGGGCGTTGTCGCAGTAGCTGACGATGGACGAGCGCAGCTCCTGCACGTTCTCCAGCCGCGCCCGGTTCTCGGGGGTGTCCTTGGCCTGGAGCATCTCGGCATAGCCGGTGCGGATCAAAAGCTCATCGTAGAAGTCCGGCAGGGGCATCTGGGCCAGCAGGGACACGCACAGCTCGATCATGCCCGTGAAGGCGCCGAGCTTCGCCTGGGCCTTCTCCAGCGCCGGATAGCTGCGGGCATTGCGGAGCACCTGATACAGCGGAATGTTCGCCGCCTCGCTGAGGCGCTCGGCCATGTCCAGGGTCTTGGCGCCGATGCCGCGGGTGGGCATGTTGATGATCCGGCGCAGGCGCAGGTCGTCCGCCGGATTCTGAATGACCCAGAGATAGGCCAGCATATCCTTGATCTCCGCCCGGTCGAAGAAGCGGGTGCCGCCGATGATGCGGTAGGGGATCTGCATGCGCTTGAAGGCCTGCTCCAGCGCGTTGGACTGGGCGTTGTTGCGGTAGAGGATGGCGCAGTCGCCAAAGCGGCCGCGGGAGCGGATCTGCCGGGCGACGAAGGCGGCCTCGTCGTCCTGGTTGGCGGCCTCATAGACGGTGATGGGGCTGCCGGCGGCGTTCTGCGTCCAGAGCTTTTTCCCCTTGCGGCCCTTGTTGTTGGCGATCACGCCGTTGGCCGCCGCAAGGATCGTCTTGGTGGAGCGGTAATTCTGCTCCAGCCGGATGACCTTGGCTCCTCGATACTGCTTCTCAAAGGAGAGGATGTTTTCGATCGTCGCGCCGCGGAAGCGGTAGATGCTCTGGTCGTCGTCGCCCACCACGCAGATGTTCTCATAGCGCCCGGCCAGCAGCGAGGCAAGCAGGTACTGCAGATTGTTGGTGTCCTGATACTCGTCGATGAGCACATAGCGAAACTTTCGCTGATAGAAGGCGCGCACCTGCTCGTCGCCCTGCAAAAGCCGCACGGTCTGCAGGATCAGATCGTCGAAGTCCATGGCGTTGGCTTCCATCAGCCGCTTCTGGTATTCGGTATAGGCCTGGCCGATGCGCTCGAGGCGGTAGTCCCCCGCCGCCTTCGCCATTTCGGCATAGCGATCGGGCAGCAGGAGCTGGTCCTTGGCCTTGGAGATCTGGTTCAGCACGACCTTGGCGGGGAAGGACTTGTCGTCCAGGCCCATGTCCTGGATCACGTCCTTCATCACCCGCTCGGAGTCGGCGGTATCGTAGATCGTAAACCGGCCGGTGTAGCCCAGCTTCTCCGCGTCGCGGCGCAGGATCCGGCAGCAGGCGGAGTGGAAGGTCATGGCCCATACGTCGTTGGCCTCCGCCCCCAGCATGGCCTCCAGGCGGCTTTTGAGCTCCCCGGCGGCCTTATTCGTGAAGGTGATGGCAATGACGTTCCAGGGGGCGGGGGCGTCCACCCGGCAGATGTCCAGCGCCCTGGGATTCAGCTCCCCCTTCGCGGCGCAGTCCTCCAGATATTCCACATCCTGCTCGCTGACCCAGTCGGGGATCTGCTCGCTGTCGGAAGCGGCGCCGAACCAGAGCAGGTTGGCGATCCGGTGGATCAGCACCGTGGTCTTGCCGCTGCCGGCGCCGGCCAGGAGCAGCAACGGGCCCTCGGTGGTCAAAACCGCCTCCCTCTGCCGGTCGTTGAGGTTGGCAAAGCGGCCGGTGATCAGCTTCTTTCGCGCGGTTAAATATCGTTCATTCCATTCGTTTGTCATAGGGGGCTCCTGTCGAAAAATCTTTTCTTCATTTTAACCGAAGCCCGCGTATTTGTCGATAGGTCAAATTGCTAAAAATACTGCCGCAGCAGTCCCAGGGCCTTCTTCTCGATGCGCGACACCTGCACCTGGCTGACGCCGATGATCCGGGCGATCCGCTCCTGGGTCAGGCCGTGGAAGTAGCGCAGCTCGATCACCAGCCGGTCCCGCTCCCCCAGCCGCTCCAGCGCCTGCATGAGGGCGATATGCTCGATCATATCCTCCTCGGGGTTGCCCGCGGTGAGCACCTGCTCCAGGGAAAAGCCCTCTTCGCCGGTCTGCCCGTTCAGGGACTGGGCGCTGCCCGAAGCGAGCTCGGCGCTGGCGATCTCCTCCGGCGCGAGCCCCGTCTCAGCCGCCAGCTCGGATATGGTCGGCTCCCGGCCCAGGCGCCCCGTCAGATTTTGCCGGGCGGCGCGTATGGCGTTCGCCCGCTCCTTGAGCCCCCGGCTGACCTTCACGGTGCCGTCGTCACGCAGAAACCGGCGGATCTCTCCGGCGATCTTGGGCACGGCATAGGTGGAAAACTGCGTGCCGTAGGCCGTATCAAATCCCTGCACCGCCTTCAGGAAGCCCACGCAGCCCAGCTGGTACAGGTCGTCCGGGTCCACGCCCCGGCCGAAGAATCGCTTCGCCACCGCCCAAACCAGGCCCGTATTGCGCACGACCAGCTGCTCGGACGCGTCCCGGTCCCCCGCCTGGGCCCGGCGGATCAGCTCCGTCACGCCCCGCCCCGGCGCACGATCTTCCGGCGCAGGTACACCGTGGTCCCCTTGCCCGGGGTGGAGACCACCCGCAGATGGTTCATGAAGCTCTCCATGATGGTGAAGCCCATGCCGCTGCGTTCTGCCCCGCCGGTGGTGAACATGGGCGCTCTCGCCTGCTCGACGTCGGCGATGCCCACGCCCCGGTCCCGGACCATGATCTCCAGGATACCGCCCTCCAGGGTGCGCAGGCGCATGATAACAGTCCCGACGGTATCGGGGTAGGCGTGGACGATGCAGTTGGTCACCGCCTCGCTCACCGCCGTCTTGATATCCCCCAACTCGTCCAGGGTGGGATCGAGCTGGGCGCAGTACACCGCCGCGACGCCCCGGGCAAAGGCCTCGTTGCGCGAGAGGCTGGGGAATTCCAGCGTGATCTGATTATCGTACTTCATGCATTTCACTCCTTTCCAGTTCGATCAGCTTGTCCAGCCCGGAAGCCTTCATGACCTTGTAGGGCTGCGGCGGGATGGCGCGCAGCTCCAGCGTCCCGTCCAGCTCCCGCATCCGGCGCAGGGCGAACAGCACGATGGCGATGCCGCTGGAATCCATAAAGGTCACCTCGCCGAAATCCAGCACGCAGCGGGCCGGCAGATACAGCTCCACCTTCCGCTCCAGGGCCTGCATGATCTCTCGGGCGCTGTGGTGGTCGATCTCCCCCGTCAGGCAGACGGTGAGCTGCTTCTCCTGTAAAAAGCTCGTCAGATTCAATGTATTTCCTCCCTTCCGGGAACAGTATAGGCCATGGTAAAAAAAACTTCCGTCGAAATGGAAATGGGCAAAAAAATCAGAGGACGCTTCTGTACAAAGAAACGTCCTCCGTGTTGTATTTTCCGGCCGCCCGGCGGAGGCTCCCTTGTGCAAAGGGAGCTGTCGCGAAGCGACTGAGGGATTGTGGGCTTTGGATGCCGTATCCCTCTCGAAAATGAATCATTGATCTCGCTGCTTTTTCAATCCCTCCGTCACTCGCTGCGCTCGTGCCACCTCCCTTTACACAAGGGAGGCTTCGGCGGTTACTCGGGCATGACCTTCTTCCAAAACAGGACATAAGCCATATGATAGTCCGACAAGGCCACACGAGCCTCCACATTCTCTTCCTCGCGTGCAGCTTCGAGCACAGCCTTGTAGGCGTCATAATCGTCAAAGAGCTTGTCGCTCAGCAGCAGGATGTTCCCTTCGCCGGTATCGAATTCCATCATATAGGAAAAGACGTCGCTGGCATAGGACCAACCGTCAAGCTCTGCCCGGCTGAAATCCTGGATTCTCCGGATCTTAGAGCCGTCATACTGGAGAGAAATAAACACCGGCTTGTCCGCGTATTCCTCCCCTGCAAGGTAAAACGCCGTCATGACGTCCGCCGGCGTTCCCTGCTGCACCTTGGCGGAAAAATCATCCAGCAGGCTCTTGTTGTAAAGCCGCATCTTCTGATCAGCCACCACGATCGGCTCATTGCGCAGCTGTTTTGCAGGCACGCTCGGCAAATCTCCGAACAATTCCAGATATTCCTCCGGGACAGGCTCCTCCTCGGCCGGGATATCCAGATAGAAAATGCAGTTATAGCACGTCGTGTTATTTTCCTCCGCCGCTGGGACGTAGTCGCCCCGCACCAGTACTTCCTGGCAGCACCAGTATCTGCCCGGTCCGTGATACCGAACCTCCCCCAGCCAGTTTTCTCCGTTGATGTCGGCATAATTAAAAATCGGATTTACCGTCGCTTCCCAATAGACCGTCAGTCCGTCCTCGACAAGCTCGGCGTTCTCCTCCGGGAGTTCGATCCCGAAATAGGAACCGTCGTCCACGCCCCCGGGGATCACATCCTTGTTCTTCCGGATCACGTCCGCGGCGTCCTCGCCCTGCGTGGTCACGCAGGTTCCGTCCTCGTTCCACTCGACGGATTCTTTGATCGATTCGAAGGCGCCGAACTCCGTACCGCCGCACTGGATCCTGAGCAGCGAGCCTTGAACGGGCTTCGGAAGCTCCTCCGGCGCTTTTTCCGGGTAGGGCACCCGCCTTGCGGCAAAGCCAACCAGGCCGGCGGACTTCTCCCTATGCAGATCGTAAAACTGATTGTCGCCGACCGGGCGGTCCACCCTGGCGTCCTTTCCGCGGACCCAATACGCGAGCGGGCCCTGGTAGAACTTCGGCACATCCATGTAGCCCTCATAGGGGTTTCCCCCTCCGCTCTCGCTGAACCGAAACCCTCTGCGCCGGACGATCATATACATTTCGTCGTTTTTTGCCAGCAGGCACCAGGCGCTTCCGCTGCGGTTGTACAGCACGTCGGTGTGCAGATGCAGGTTGCTGTAGCCGTGCTCGTTCATCATCTGCCGCAGCATCTGCTCCTCCTCCGGGGTCACCGTCGTGCTGTAGGCCGGATTTGTCAGAAAACAAACCGAGGCGAGCAAGCACACGGCCACCGCCGCCAGGACGATCCAGAACGCGGGCTTCTTATAGCGCAGGGCCGCCTTGATCCGCTCCCGAACGCCCGTCTCGCCGAAGGCCAGCGGGCAGGCCAGGGCCGCGCGGGGGCGGCTCAGATCCAGCAGGGACTGGGAATAGTCCAGCCGCGCCGGCTCGTCCAGTCCCCGCAGCACCCGCTCGTCGCAGGCCAGCTCGATATCCCGGCAGAATACGAAATATCCCAGCCACAGCAGGGGGTTGAACCAATGCACCGCCAGCAGCGCATAGCCCAGGGGCTTCCACCAGTGGTCCCGCCGGGCCAGATGGGCGCGCTCATGGGCCAGCACATGGGAAAGCTGCGGCTCGCAGAGCGCGGCGGGCAGATAGATCCGCGGCTTGACCATCCCGAGGATAAACGGCGCTTCGATCCCGTCGCAGGCAAACACGCCGCCGTCCATGGGAATCGACGCCGCCACCCGTCGGCGGAGCCGCAGCAGGCTGATCAGCGCATAGAGCGCCATCCCCACAAGGCCGGCAAGCCAGAGGGCCTCCAGCGGTGGCAGATAGCGGCTCGCCCTGTGCCGGGTGACGGCGAGGCCGTTGGGGATCTGCACCAGGGTATCGTCCGGGTCCTCCGGGGCCTCGATGCGCACCGTGTCAAACTCCACCAGGGGCTTCTCGCTGCCGCCGCCGGCATGAAAATACTCCATGCTGCCGTTCGGCTGCGATTGCAGCGCGCCGAACACCGACAGAGGCGAGACGATCCCCAGCGGCAGCATCAGCCGCAGGGCGACAAAGGCCCACAGGACGCAGTGGGTCCATTTCGGGGCCTTCTTCAGCAGCAGCCGCAGTACCAGCACCGCCAGCACCAGGATCCCGGCGGCAAAGCTCCGGTTGAGCAGATTCAAAAACAGGCGGCTGCTGACAATACTTTGCAAAAAATCTGCCATGGTCATTTCCTCCGGGCCTCGTCGATCAGCTTCTGGATGGCGTCGGCCTCCTCCTG
>CADBKB010000061.1 GCA_902795095.1 Oscillospiraceae bacterium | reverse complement strand
GGTCTGAAACATGCGTTTCGGGACATCTGACCATTACAGCCCTGAAAAATGAAAAAACCCTGGAAAATCCAGGGTTTTTCGGGCAGGTATCTTTTTTGCTCTGCCAATATGGTGGACGATAAGGGACTCGAACCCCTGACCTCCTGCACGTCAAGCAGATGCTCTACCAGCTGAGCTAACCGTCCAAAGCACAGCTATTATATCAGCGGCACCCCCATTTGTCAATAGCCAGAAGAAATTTTTCCTTGCCCGCGGCGGCGGTGGCTGGTATAATCAAATCGCGCCCGTTCGGCGCGATTTTTTCAATGTTCGGAGGCAATGATGCTTTCTTATTCTGACTGCCGGCTGTGTCCCCGGCAGTGCGGCGCGGACCGCACAAAGGGCAAGCTGGGCTTCTGCCGGATGCCCGCGCTCGCCGTCGCCGCCAGAGCCGCCGCCCACTACTGGGAGGAGCCGGTGATCTCCGGTAATTACGGCAGCGGAGCGGTGTTCTTCTCCGGTTGCACCCTGGGCTGCGTGTTCTGCCAGAACCGTTCTATCAGCGCAGGCGGCTACGGCAGACCGCTGACGGCAGCGGAGCTGCGCTCCTGCTTTGAGCGGCTCATCGACGACGGCTGCCAAAACATCAACCTCGTCACCGCCACCCAGTTCCTGCCAACGGTGATCGAGGCCCTCACCCCAAAGCTGCCGGTGCCGGTGGTCTACAACTGCGGCGGTTACGAGCGCGTGGAGACCCTGCGGGCGCTGGAGGGCCTGGTGGACGTGTATCTGCCGGATTATAAATATGCCGACGCCGCCCTGGCGCTCCGTCTGAGCGCCGCGCCGGACTATCCCGAGATCGCCCGGGCCGCGATCGGAGAGATGCTCCGGCAGACTGGGCCCGCCGAAATCGTGGACGATGAGCTGCGCCGGGGCACCCTCATCCGGCATCTGGTGCTGCCGGGATATCTGGCCAATTCCCTGGACGCGGTATCCTGGCTGGCCCGGGAGGCCGTGCCGCGGGGCGCGCTGGTATCGATCATGGGCCAGTACTGCCCCATGCCGGGACAGACTGCGCCCCTGGACCGGCGCGTGAGCCGGGACGAATATGCGGCCGTGCTGAGCTGGGCGGAGATGGAGGGCCTGCGGGACTTTTACTACCAGGATCTCGACAGCGCCGCCGCGGAATATATCCCCGATTTCGATTTGCAGGGGCTGCTCGAGGAATAATACAAAACCACCCCTCCGGAGGACCCGGAGGGGTGATTTTTCATTCCTGTATTCTTACAGATTGATTTCCGCGGTCTGCTCGGCGGGCACGGCCCAGGCGCGGCAGCGCTCGGCCATGGCGCGAGCCTGCTGGGGGGCGCGGCCGGTGTAATCCTCGGGGATCAGCAGGGCGCGGATCTGGTTTTCGTCCATGCAGAAGGCGGGTTCCCGCGCCAGGGCCGCCACCAGATCCCAGGGCTCGCCCTGCTTCATCTTGGCGGTCTCGGCCATGGAGGCGCTGCGGATGATCTCGTGGATCTCCTGGCGATCGCCGCCCCGGCGCACCGCCTCCATCATCAGGTTTTCCGTGGCGATGAAGGGCAGGTAGTCGCGCACATGACGGGAGACGATGTGCTCGTTCACATGCAGGCCGGAGGTGACATTGCACATCAGCCGCAGGATCGCGTCGCAGGCCAGGAAGCCCTCGGGCAGGCTGATGCGGCGGTTGGCGGAATCGTCCAGGGTGCGCTCGAGCCACTGCACGCTGGCGGTCATGGGGGCGTTGGCGGCGTCGGCCATCAGATAGCGGGCCAGGGAGCAGATGCGCTCGGAGCGCATGGGGTTGCGCTTGTAGGCCATGGCGGACGAGCCGATCTGGCTCTTTTCAAAGGGCTCCTCCACCTCGCGCTCGTGCTGCAGCAGACGGATATCGCACCCAAAGCGGCTGGCGCTCTGGGCAATGGAGGACAGAACATTCAGGATGCGGCTGTCCAGCTTGCGGGGGTAGGTCTGACCGCACACGTCGTAGAGCTTCTCAAAGCCGAAGTCCGCGGCGATCATGCGGTTCATTTCGTCGATCTTCTCGGTGTCGCCGTCGTACAGGTCCATAAAGCTGGCCTCGGTGCCGGTGGTGCCCCGGCAGCCCAGGAAGCGGATGGCGCCCAGCACGTCGTCGAGCTCCTCCAGATCCAGCATCAGATCCTGCAGCCAAAGGCTGGCGCGCTTGCCCACGGTGGTGAGCTGGGCGGGCTGGAAGTGGGTGTAGCCCAGGCAGGGCATATCGGCGTAGCGCTCGATGAAATCGCACAGGTTGGCCGCTGCGGCGCAGAGCTCGCCGCGGATATAGCGCAGGGCGTCGCGGTAGATGACCAGGTCGGCGTTGTCGGTGACGTAGCAGCTCGTGGCGCCCAGGTGGATGATGCCCCTGGCCTCGGGGGCCTGCACGCCGTAGGCGTAGATGTGGGCCATGACGTCGTGGCGGACCTCGGCCTCGCGCTTTGCCACCAGGTCATAGTCGATGGGCCCGCCCACAAACTGCTCGAGCTGGGCCACCTGCTGCTCGCTCACGGGCAGGCCGAGCTTATGCTCCGCCTTTGCCAGGCTGACCCAGAGCCTTCTCCAGGTCTGATAGCGCACGTCGGGGGAAAACAGATTCAGCATATAATCCGATGCGTAACGGGACGCCAGGGGGGATTCATACACGTTTTTCATAGCACACCTCAACGAAGAATATAGTCGTCGCGGCCGGGGCCGACGGAGACGTAGCGAATATGCACGCCCAGGGCCTTTTCCACATACAGCACATAGTCCTGCGCGTTTTTCGGCAGATCCTCAAACCGGCGGACGCCGCCGATGTCGATGCCGCCCCAGCCGGGCAGCGTCTCAAACACGGGCTTGGCCCGGTCCAGGTCCGCCGGGAAGGGGAAGCGGTCGGTGCGCTCGCCGTCCAGCTCGTAGGCGGTGCACACGGGGATCTCATCGAGATAGGACAGCACGTCCAGCTTGGTCAGGGCCAGCTCCGTGGCGCCCTGGATCAGGCAGCCGTAGCGGGTGGCCACCAGGTCGAGGGGACCCACCCGGCGGGGACGGCCGGTGGAAACGCCGTATTCATGGCCCGCCTCGCGGAGCTTGTCCGCCTCGGGGCCGAACCATTCGGCCGTGAAGGGGCCCTCGCCCACGCAGGTGGAGTAGGCTTTGACGATGCCCACGGTCCTGTCCACATGGCTGCCGGGGATGCCGGCGCCGATGCAGGCATAGCCTGCGATGGAATAGGACGAGGAGGTGTAGGGATAGATGCCAAAGTCGATGTCCCGCAGGGCGCCGAGCTGGGCCTCGAACATGATATTCTTGCCCTGGCGCTGGGCTTCGGTGAGCAGCTGCGTCGTGTCGCAGATATAATCCTTCAGATAACCGCCGTAGCGCATGACCCAGTCATAGATCGTGCCGAACTCGTTGGGCGCGGCGCCGTAGACGCCGGTGAGTGTCAGGTTCTTCCACTCCAGGATGCCCTGCAGGCGGGTCTTGAGGTAGTCGGGGTGGAGGATCTCGCCCATCATGATGGTCTTCTTCTGATACTTGTCGGAGTAGACCGGCGCGATGCCCCGGCGGGTGGAGCCGTATTTCTTATCCTTCAGCCGCTCCTCCTCCAGGCCGTCGAGCTGAAGATGGTAAGGAAACACGATGGAGGCGCGGTCGGAGATCCTGAAGTTCTCCGGCGTGACGCGCACGCCCGCGGCGCGCAGGCCCTCCATCTCCTTCCACAGGCTCTCCGGGTCGATGACGACGCCGTTGCCCAGCACGTTCACGACGCCCTCGGAGAAAATGCCCGAGGGGATCAGATGCAGGCCGAAGGAGCCGTACTCGTTGACCACGGTGTGACCGGCGTTGTTGCCGCCCTGATAGCGGACGACCACGTCGAAGTCCCGGGCGATCAGGTCCACCATGCGGCCCTTGCCCTCGTCTCCCCAGTTGATGCCGACGACTGCGCAGTTGCTCATAAAGATCTTCCTTTCCTGCCCGGGCGTTGGATGCACGGACATCATGTGGGATGGTTCGTAGTTTTTTATGGAAGCGGAAACGCTGTTCCGTCCGGACAAAGCGTTCTGATGGCGCACAGCACCCTTACCTCCCTCCGGGAGGGAGGTGGCACGGCGAAGCCGTGACGGAGGGAGCGCTGCGAACGGTACGATTCTGCATTGCACCGGTTTGGATCTGTACATAGAATCGGTACGGCATTCTCCCTCAGTCTCGCTGCGCTCGACAGCTCCCTCCCCGAGGGAGCTTTTGCGCGTTTACGCAAAGAATGCGCCATGGAGCGCCCGGACGGCGGCCTCATAGTCGGCATTATCCACGCCCACGATGATATTGAGCTCGCCGGAGCCCTGGTCGATCATGCGGACGTTGACGCCGGCCTGGGCCAGCGCGCCGAACAGCCTGGCCGCGACGCCCTTGCGCCGCACCATGCCCCGGCCCACCACGGCCACCAGGGCCATGTCGTTCTCCACCAGGATCACGTCGGGGCTCACCGCATCGCGGATATCGCAAAGCAGCTCCGTGCGGCTGTCGCGGATCTGGGCGGTGGGCACCACCACGCACATGGAATCGATACCGGTGGGCAGATGCTCGATGCTGATGCCGCGGGCGGCAAAGGGCTCGATCACCTTGCTGACAAAGCCCGGGGTCTCATTCATCTGATCCTTCTCAATGTGGATGATGCTGAAGTCCTTCTTGCCGGCGATGCCGGTGACGGGGGGCGGATTCTCTCCGGAGGCCTCCCGGGCGATGACGGTGCCGGGCTCCTCGGGGGCGTTGGTATTGCGGATGCGGATGGGGATGCCGGCGGTCCTTGCGGGATAGATGGCGTCCTCATGGAGCACGGAGGCGCCCATGTAAGCCATTTCCCGCAGCTCGCGGTAGGTGATCTCCCGGATGGGCTTCGCCTCGGCCACGATGCGGGGGTCCGCCGCCAGGATGCCGGATACGTCCGTCCAGTTCTCATAGCAGCTCGAGCCGGAGGCCCGGGCCACGATGGCGCCGGTGATATCCGAGCCGCCCCGGGAGAAGGTGCGCACGCTGCCGTCGGGGTTCGCCCCGTAGAAGCCGGGCACGACGGCGCCGGACTTGTCCGCCAGGGCGGCGCCCAGGGTCTCGTCGGTGCGGGCGGCGTCAAAGCTGCCGTCGGCGCGGAAAAAGACGCAGTCGGCGGCGTCGATGAAGGGCCGGTCCAGAGTCGCGGCCATGATTCTTGCGTTCAGATGCTCGCCGCGGCTGGCGCAGTAATCGGCGTTGGCGCCGCCTTCGATCTCGGCGCGGATGGAATCCAGGCCCAGGTCGACGCTCAGGCCCAGCTCCCGGACGATGGTCTCAAACCGTTCTGCGATGGCGGCCCAGATCTCCCCGAAGGCGGGGGTGCCGACGCTTCTGTGAGCCGCGTAGAGCAGGTCGGTGACCTTATCGTCGCCGGAGAAGCGGCGGCCGGGGGCGGACACCACCACGAAGGCCCGGCGGGGATCGGCGTGAATGATATCCGCAACCTTGCGGAACTGGCCGGCGTCAGCCAGGGAGCTGCCGCCGAATTTGACTGTGATTTTTTCCATTAGTTCTCCTGATCGATCATGCTTTGCATATTGTACAGGCCGGGGCCCTGGGCGCAGAGATACTCCGCCGCCGCCATGGCGCCCTCGGCAAACAGGGCGCGGGTATGGGCCTCATGGCGCAGGGTGACGGTCTGGGTGGGGGTGGAGATCAGCACCTCGTGGATGCCGACGATCTCCCCACGGCGCACGGCATGGATGCCGATTTCCCCCTTCTGGCGGGGGCAGTTGCCGGAGCGGCCGAGCTGCAGCGGAGGATTGTCCCGCACTGTGCCGATGGCCTCAGCCAGCATGAGGGCGGTGCCGCTGGGGGCGTCCAGCTTGTGGTTGTGGTGGGTCTCCACGATTTCGATGTCCGCCTCGGGGAAAACGCCTGCGGCCTTCTTTGCCAGATTGCACAGCAGGGCTACGCCCACGGACATGTTGCCCGAGCGGAAGATGGGGATCTTCTTCGCAGCCTCGGCAATGGCGGCCAGCTCCTCGGGGGTATGGCCGGTGGTGGCGATCACCACGGGCAGCGCGTGCTCCACGGCATAGGCCAGCAGGGCGTTCGTGCCGCTGTGGTGGGAAAAGTCGATGATCACATCCGCCTCGGGGCAGAGCTCCAGGGACGGCAGGACCTCCGGGGCCTGGCCGTAGGGATCCACGCCGGCGGCGAGGGTCCAGTCCAGAGCCTCGTTGATCATCTGCCGCAGGACCCTGCCCATGCGCCCGCAGGCGCCGCACACGATGGCTCTCATACGTTCACACCCTGCTCGCGCATGCACTGGAGCAGCACCTGGTAGTGAGCGTCCTCCATCGGGGTCAGGGGCAGCCGGGGAGAATTCTCGCAGAAGCCCATGGCGGCCATGGCGGCCTTGACGGGGATGGGGTTGACCTCGCAGAACAGGGCGTTGATCAGCGGCAGGTACTTGCACTGCAGCGCCGCCGCGCCGGCCACATCGCCGGCAAAGAAGCGCTCGCAGATCTCCACGGTTTCCCGCGGCAGCACATTGGACAGCACAGAGATGCAGCCCATGCCGCCCATGGAGAGGATGGGCACGATCTGGTCGTCGTTGCCGGAGTAGATGTCCAGCCTGTCGCCCACCAGGGCGCGGGTGGCCACCACGGAGGAAATGTCGCCGTTGGCTTCTTTGATGGCGACGATGTTCTCGTGCTCAGCCATGCGGGCATAGGTCTCAGGCTTGATGCCGCAGCCGGTGCGCGAGGGTACGTTGTAGACGATCAGCGGCTTGGTGGAGGCGTCGGCGATGGCCTTGAAGGAGGCCACCAGGCCGTTCTGGGTGGCCTTGTTGTAGTAGGGGGTGACCACCAGCATGGCGTCGGCGCCCACCTCGCAGGCGAACCTGGTCAGGCTGATGGCATAGGCGGTATCGTTTGAGCCGGTGCCGGCGATGATGGGTACCCGACCCGCGGCCCGCTCCACGCTAAAGCGGATGCACTCGCGATGCTCGGCGTCGGTGAGGGTGGGACCCTCGCCGGAGGTGCCGCAGATGACCAGGGCGTTGATGCCGCTTTCGATCTGCCAGTCGATCAACCGGCCCATGGCCTCATAATCCACTTGGCCGTCCCGGAAGGGGGTGATGAGGGCGGTGGCGATGCCCTTGAAAATGGGTTGTCTCATAAGAATACCTCCATGATTTGATGCCGGGAACACTAAAAAAGAGCGTCCTCCGGGAAGGCCGCTCCTTAAAATACATCGAACTCCGCCGCGATTGCAGCGAAGACGGATGCCGAAAATGAAGCGATAGCCCTCCGCATAAAGATGCGACAGTCCGGCAGCTATTAGGTTGCCGGCCCAGCACAGGAGCACCGCAGCGGCCCCTGCCTTCGGCACCGAACGCCTTTCCCCATCCCAAAGCCTGCGGGCCTTGGCGGGAAGGGTACTGATCGAACAGTGCGCCTCTATCTGCATAAAAAATAGCACGTTTTTTCGGAAATATCAAGGTTTTTTCCGAAAAAAGTCCAACAATGTTTTCATCTTTCGGAAAATTTCCTTTGTATAAAATAGTCAAAGGGCATTTTTCGCTCCCCGGGGCATAGGCTTTAGTAGCCGCCGATCCCCTTGCCGCCATGGCGCGGAAGGGCGGCGGCCCCGGGGCCGGGTCGCCCACACTGCCTGCGAGGAGGGATGTCATGCTGCGCCGGCAACACCCGCGCGAGCCGCTGGACTGCCTGCGCCGGGAGGCTCCCGCCGCGGCGGCGGCGATCGCGGCCGCGGGCGGAGGCACGCCGGGCTACGGCGGAAGGGTGCAGTGGTTCGCCGGCGGGGAGCAATGTCTGGAGCCCCTGCTGCGGGCGCTGCGCGGGGCGTCCTCGCGCATCTGGCTGGCGCTGCGCTGCGCCCGTGACGGCGTGGTGTGGGATACGGTCCTCTATGCCCTGCGGCAACGCGCCGCCCGGGGCGTGGACGTGCGGCTGATCCTGGGCCCGGGATGCCGGTTCGCGGAGCTCGGGGCTCTGCGCCATATGCGCATCCGCTGCATCCGGGGCGACCCGGGGCCGGCCTGCGTGCTGGTGGACGGGACGCTGTGCTTCGCCGGTCCCATCGCCCTGCGGGACGAATGGGCCGCTCTGCGCTCCGGCCGGAGGCACCACGCCGCCCCCTGTCTGCGCCTGGAGGGCGCAGCCGCGGCCGTCTTTGCCCAGGCCTTCGCCATCCGCTGGCATAGGCTGACGGGGCAGACGCCGCCGGCACTGCCGCCGCCGAAGCAGAGCGGCGGCTACTGCTACGCCATGCCCATGGACGCCGGCGCCCTGCGCCGGGCGGCGGCCACCGCGATCCTCCGGGCGGAGCGCAGCGTCCGGCTGCAGGGCCGGGGCCTGCGCCTGGCCCCTGCCCTGGGCCTGGCCGGGCGCGCCGGGGTACATGTCGCGTCCCGCCGCGCCGGCACGACAGCCTGCTGCATCGACGGGACCTGCGCGATTCTGGGCGGTCCCGGCGGCGGACTCTGGCTCTACGGCGACGGGACCGCAGGCCTGGAGGCGCTGCTCGCCTCCGCGGACGGGCGCTGCGCGGGATCAGATACGAAGGAGGAACTCTATGGCAGCATGCAAGCCTCG
>CADBKB010000060.1 GCA_902795095.1 Oscillospiraceae bacterium | reverse complement strand
GGGTTTCCTTTCGCGTTCAATCAAACCGTTTTCCAAACTTTTTCAAAAGTTTGGAAAACGCACGCAGCGTGGCAAAAATACTTTTTTGACACGCTGCGGCCCGGGGCTCAAAATAAGAGCCCCGGGCCGGTTTTTGCGCTGCGGCGGTCATATCCGGTCCGTCCCGGCGGAACCGTCCTCCCTGAGCGCGTCGGTCATGGATCTCACGAGCGCGCCCACATGGGCCGGGGCCTGGCTTCCGTACTGCCCGATCAGCCGCACGATGGCCGAGCCCACGATGGCCCCGTCGGAGAGGTCCGCCATCGCCTTCGCCTGGGCCGGCGTGGAGATGCCGAAGCCCACGGCGCAGGGAATGTCCGTATTCTCCCGCACCACCCGGACGATGGAAGCGAGGTCCGTGGTGATTTCGCTGCGCGTGCCCGTCACGCCCAGGCTGGACACGAGATAGAGGAAGCCCTCGGCCTCCCGGGCGATCATGGCGATGCGGCCGGCCGAGGTGGGGGCGATCATGGAGATCAGATCCACGCCGTATTTCCTGCAGGTGGGCAGAAATTCGTCCTTTTCCTCGAAGGGCAGATCCGGCAGGATCAGCCCGTCGATCCCGAGTTCGGCGCATGTCGAGATAAACTTCTCCGCCCCGTAGGAGTAGACCACGTTGGCGTAGGTCATGAACACCATGGGCACGCTGACGTCCCGCCGGAGAGCGCGCACCAGGTCGAATACCCGGTCCGTGGTCATCCCGCCGCGCAGCGCGCGCAGGTTCGCCGCCTGGATGACGGGGCCCTCCGCGGTGGGATCGGAGAAGGGGATGCCCAGCTCGATGAGATCGGCGCCGTTTTCCACGGCGGCGCGCACCGCGGCGGCGGTGGTTTCCGGGTCGGGGTCGCCGCAGGTGATGAAGGGAATGAAGGCCTTCCCGTTGGCAAACGCCTGTGCAATCTTACTCATGCAGATCCTCCCCTCTGTATCGCGCGATGGCCGCGCAGTCCTTGTCGCCCCGGCCGGAGATGGTGATGACGATGATCTGATCCTTCTCCATGGTCGGCGCCAGACGCATGGCGTGGGCTACGGCGTGGGCCGATTCGATGGCGGGGATGATGCCCTCGGTTTTTGCCAGGTACTCGAAGGCGCACACCGCCTCCTCGTCGGTGATCGGCACATACTCCGCCCGGCCGATATCGTGCAGGTGGGCATGCTCCGGTCCGATGCCGGGGTAGTCCAGACCCGCGGAGATGGAGTAGACCGGGGCGATCTGGCCGTACTGATCCTGGCAGAAATAGGACTTCATGCCGTGGAAGATGCCGAGCCTGCCCGTGGCGATGGTGGCGGCGGTTTCAAAGGTGTCCACACCCCGGCCCGCGGCCTCGCAGCCGATGAGACGGACGCCGGGGTCCCCGATGAAGTGATAGAAGCTGCCGATGGCGTTGGAGCCGCCGCCCACGCAGGCGAGCACCGCATCGGGGAGCCGGCCCTCCTTCTCCATGAGCTGCTGCTTGATCTCCTGAGAGATGACCGCCTGGAAATCCCGGACGATGGTGGGGAAGGGGTGGGGCCCCATCACGGAGCCCAGGCAGTAGTGGGTGTCGGCGATCCGGCCGGTCCACTCCCGCATGGCCTCGGAGACCGCGTCCTTCAGAGTGGCGGTGCCGGTCTTCACGGGGATGACCTGCGCGCCGAGCAGCCGCATGCGGTAGACGTTCAGCGCCTGGCGCACCGTGTCCTCCTCGCCCATGAACACCACGCATTCCATGCCCATCAGGGCCGCCGCGGTGGCGGTGGCGACGCCGTGCTGACCCGCGCCGGTCTCGGCGATCAGCCGGGTCTTGCCCATTTTTTTGGCCAGCAGGGCCTGGCCCAGCACGTTGTTGATCTTGTGGGCGCCGGTGTGGTTGAGATCCTCCCGCTTGAGGTAGATCTTCGCCCCGCCCAGATCCTTTGTCATTTTTTCGGCATAGTACAGCCGCGAGGGGCGGCCGGCGTACTCGTTGAACAGCTCGCCCAGCTCCCGGCGGAACGCCGGATCGTCCTTATAGCGATTGTAGGCCGTCTCCAGCTCGATGACGGCGTTCATCAGCGTCTCGGGGATGTATTGCCCGCCGTGCACGCCGAAGCGTCCGTTTGGATTCGTCATGGATATTCCCTCCTGACCGCGGCCACGAAGGCCGCCATTTTTTCCGCATCTTTTCCGCCGCCGGACTCAATGCCGGAGCTGACGTCCACCCCGCAGGGCCGCAGCAGCCGGATCGCCCCGGCGACGTTCTCCGCGTTCAGTCCTCCCGCGAGGAAGTAAGACCGTTTGATATGCGCCGGCAGGCGCCAGTCGAAGGCGCTTCCCGTGCCCGCCCCGGCGTCCAGCAGGACGAGGTCTGCCTCGCTTGCATTGGCCCGTTCGATATCCGCCCGCGTGCGGACCCGGAAGGCCTGCCAGATGGGTCGGTCCGTCATCCGCCGCAGCGCGCGGATATACGCCGCGTCCTCGCCGCCGTGGAGCTGGGCCAGATCGATGATCCCGCCGTTTAACAGCGCGGCGACGGTCGAGGGGGCCTCGTCCACGAAGACGCCCACGGCCCGGATCCCGGACGAAAGGGCGTTCTTGAGCGCCCGGGCCTGGGCCGGGGTGACGCGGCGTTTGCTGCCCTCGGCGAACACGAAGCCGACATAGTCCGGCATCAAAGCGTTCGCGGCCTCGATATCGCAGCGCCGGGACAGGCCGCACAGCTTGATTTTTGTCATGCGGGGCCTCCCCGCAGCTCGGCGAGCTTCGCGCGCTTGTCCGGCGCGCGCATCAGCGTTTCGCCGATCAGCACCGCGTCCGCGCCCAGAGAGCGCAGCCCAGCCACGTCCTGCGCGTTTTTCACCCCGCTCTCGGACACGAACAGCACGTCCCGAGGGATCAGCTCCCGCAGCCGCCGGCTGTTGCCGGGATCCACGGTGAAGTCCTTCAGATTCCGGTTGTTGACCCCGAGGATCCGGGCGCCGGAGCGAAGGGCGGCCTCTGCCTCCGCTTCGTCGTGGGCCGCCACCAGGGCGTCGAGGCCCAGCGCGTTGCAGATCTGGATGGAGTCCCGGAGCTGCACGGGGTCCAGGATAGCGCAGATCAGCAGGGCCGCCGCGGCTCCCAGGGCCTTCGCCTCATAGAGCATGTATTCATCCACGGTGAAGTCCTTGCGCAGGCAGGGGATCGACACCGCGGCGGCGATCTCGCGCAGGTACTCGTCCCGGCCCAGGAACCACTTCGGCTCCGTCAGCACGGAGACGGCGTCCGCCCCCGCGGCCTCATACGCCTCTGCGATCCGCAGATAGGGAAACGCCGGCGCGATCAGCCCCCTGGAGGGGGACGCCTTCTTGCATTCGCAGATGAAGGAAAGGCCGGGCTTTCTGAGGGCGGCGGCAAAGGAGAAATCCCCCTTCGGCATGGCCAGCGCCCGCTGCCGCAGCTCCGCGAGAGGCAGCGCGTGCTTTGCCGCCGCCACCCGCGCGCGGGCATGGTCGGCCAGTGCGTCAAGGATGCTCATTGCTCCGCCTCCGGCCGGTTGGAAACCTCGATCAGCTTTTCCAGTGTCCGCAGGGCCTTGCCGGAGTCGATGAGCTCCGCCGCCAGCTTCACGCCCTCGGACATGCTGTCCGCCTTGCCGCCGATATACAGGGCCGCGCCGGCGTTCATCAGCACGGCGTCGCGCATGGGACCCGGCACCCCATTCAGGATATCCAGGGTGATTTTTGCGTTTTCCTCCGGGGCGCCGCCGCGCAGATCCTGCTTCGTGCAGCGTGCGAAGCCGAAGTCCTCCGGCTTGACCGTATAGGACTTGAACCAGCCGTCGCGGATCTCGCAGATGGTGGTGGGGGCGCTCATGGAGATCTCGTCCAGCTTGTCCTGGCCGAAGACCACCATGCCGCGGCGGACGCCGAGGTTCACCAGCACTTGCGCCAGGGGCTCCACCAGATAGCCGTCGTACACGCCCAGCAGCTGCATGGACGGCGAGCCGGGGTTGGTCAGCGGCCCCAGGATGTTGAACACCGTGCGGAAGCCCAGCTCCCGGCGGATGGCGCCCACATATTTCATGGAGGTGTGGTATTTTTGGGCGAAGAAGAAGCACATGCCGACTTCGTTCAGCAGCTCGATGCACCTGGCCGGGCTCTGGTGGATGTTGACGCCCAGGGCCTCCAGGCAGTCCGCGGTGCCGCAGGCGGAGGAGGCGGCGCGGTTGCCGTGCTTGGCCACCTTCATGCCTCCCGCCGCCGCCACCAGGGCGGAGGTGGTGGAGATGTTGAAGCTGTGGGCGTTGTCGCCGCCGGTGCCGACGATCTCGAACAGGTCCATGCCGGTCTCCACCTTCGTGGCGTGGTCCCGCATGGCGCTGGCGCAGCCGGCGATCTCGTCGGTGGTCTCCGCCCGGGCGCTCTTGGTGGACAGGGCCGCCAGGAACGCGGCGTTCTGGGTGGGCGTGGTCGCGCCGCTCATGATCTCGTTCATGACGGCATAGGCCTCGTCATAGGTGAGATCTCCCTTGTCTACGATTTTTACAATGGCTTCCTTGATCATGGTTCTATCTCCTTAAGAAAATTCGCGAGTATGGTTTTTCCGTCCGGGGTCAGAATGGATTCCGGATGGAACTGTACGCCGAAAATGGGATATTCCCTGTGCTGCACCGCCATCACCTCGCCGTCCGGGGTCCGGGCGGTAATGCTCAGACAGGCGGGGACGGTGGCCGCGTCCGCGGCCAGGGAATGGTACCGGGCCACCGGAGCCGCCTCCGGCAGGCCGCGAAACAAGGGGCACTTCGGGTCGAACCGGACGAGCGACTGCTTGCCGTGCATCAGGGCTTTGGCATAGGTCACCGTTGCGCCGAAGGCGGCGCAGATGGCCTGGTGCCCCAGGCAGACGCCCAGCGTCGGGATCTCCCGGCCGAGGACCCCGGCGGCCTCCATGGTGACGCCCGCGTCCTCGGGCCGCCCGGGACCGGGGGAAAGGAGGATGCGGTCCGGGTGCAGCGCCCGGATCTGATCGACGGTCATTTCGTCGTTGCGGATGACCCGGATCTCCGGCTCCAGCTCGCCGACGAGCTGGTAGAGGTTGTAGGAAAAACTGTCGTAGTTGTCAATCAGCAGGATCACAGCTCCGCCTCCTGGGCAAGCTCCAGCGCGCTCAGCGCCGCCCGCGCCTTGTTCAAGCATTCCTGATATTCCGTCTCCGGCACGGAGTCGGCCACGATCCCGGCCCCGCTGCGCACATAGACCGTGCCGTTTTTCTTATACACCAGGCGAATGGCGATGCAGGTGTCCATGTTGCCGGTAAAGTCGATGTAGCCGACGGCGCCGCCGTAGATGCCGCGCTTGTTGCCCTCCAGCGCGCCGATGAGCTGGCAGGCCCGGATCTTCGGAGCCCCGGAGAGGGTGCCCGCGGGCAGGACCGCCGCAATGGCGTCCAGGGCGTCGCAGCCGTCGCGGATCTCGCCGCGTACCGTGGAGCCGATGTGCATCACGTGGGAGAACCGCTCCACCGAGCGCAGCTTCTCCACCTGCACGGTGCCGAAACGGCTGATTTTTCCCAGGTCGTTCCGGCCCAGATCCACCAGCATGTTGTGCTCCGCCAGCTCCTTTTCGTCGGCCAGCAGCTCGGCCTCCAGCGCCCTGTCCTCGGCTTCGGTTTTGCCCCGGGGCCGGGTCCCCGCCAGGGGGAAGGTGTGCAGGATCCCGTCCTCCAGCTTGACGAGGGTCTCCGGGGAAGCGCCCGCCACCTCCACGTCCGTGCCCGAGAAATAGAACATATAGGGCGAGGGATTGATGGTGCGCAGGAGGCGGTAGGTGTTCAGAAGGCTCCCCTCGAAGGGTGCGGACAGGCGGTTGGACAGGACGATCTGGAAAATGTCCCCCTCCCGGATGTGCGCCTTCGCTTTCTCCACCATGGCGCAGAACCGTGCCTCATCGAACAGGGCCGTGACCTGGCCGGTCAGATGCCCGCCGGGCTCGACCTTTTTCTGCCCGGTGCGCAGCAGATCCCGCAGCTGCTTGAGCTTCCATACGGCCTTGTTGTAGTTCGTTTCGGGGTCGATCAGCTCCATATTGGAGATCAGAATGATTTTCTGGCGGATGTGGTCGAAGGCGATGATCTGGTCGAACAGCATCAGATCCACATCCCGGAAATGCTCCGTATCCTCCACGCTCACCCGGACGCCGGGCTCGCTGTAGCCGAGGTAGTCATAGGAAAAATAGCCCATCAGACCGCCGGTGAAAGGGGGGAGATAGGGGAGCCTGGGACTTTTGTACCGGGCGAGCACCTCGCGCAGATATTCCGCCGGGTTGCCTGTCACATATTTCACGCGGCCCGCGTCCAGGACCCCGTTGATCTCTCCGCCCACGCAGGTGATCTCCAGCTTCGGATCGAACCCGAGGAAGGTGTAGCGGCCCCAGGTCTCGTCCGCCTGGGCGGATTCCAGGAGAAAACAGTGCTTTGACACGTTTTTGAGGATCCGCATCGTCTCAATGGGGGTGATGAAATCCGAGAGGATCTCCGTGCTGACCGGCAGCACGTCATACTGACCGGACGCGGCGAACGTCCGCACCTCCTCCAGACTCGGCATGATGTTCATGGTTCAATCGCTCCTTTGCGCCTCTGCCGCGGCGCAAAAAAACGCCCTTGACAGAATGATGTTCTGTCAAGGACGAATAAAAATCTATCCGCGGTGCCACCTTGATTCACGGCTTGACCCGTGCGCTTAGCGGGATACCGACATATCCCCGGCAGTTTACGTCTGCCTCCGACGTCGCAGAATACTCGGAAAAACTCCTTTGACTGCGCCCTCAGCGGTCCATTTGACAATCTGTTTCTTGCCTGACTCTCAGCATCGCAGGCTCTCTGGAAAGGCATGATTGCCGTTATCTCCGCGTCAACGGTTTGGTTTTTTATTTTTTATCAATATAGCATGGGCAATCTCACTTGTCAACGCAGAAAAAACACGGGTATTCTTCGTGCTTTTTGAAGAATAATCACGAATTCCGGTCTGCAAGTGTAGATATAATGATGATCTGTAATACTTCTTCGCGCCGGGATGCGGGCCTCGCGGCGGTCTGACAGGGCAGCTGTCGCCGCAAGGCGTCCGCACATTCCGTTCGACGTTTTTTACGGCTGCAGCTGCATGTACAGCTCGCGGTACTGGCGGGCGGACAGATCCCAGGACACGTCCTTCTGCATATCCCGCACGACCATCTCGTTCCAGCGATCCCGCTGGGTGAAATAGACGGTCTTGGCGCGGTTGACCGCGTCCAGCAGCAGGCCGGCCTCGTAGCGGTCGAAGGTGAAGCCGTTGCCCTCGTCGGCGTACTCGTTGTAGGGCGCCACCGTATCCTTCAGGCCGCCGGTCTCACGCACGATGGGGACCGTGCCGTAGCGCATGGAGATGAGCTGCGTCAGACCGCAGGGCTCGAACAGACTCGGGACGAGCAGGGCGTCCGCGCCGGCATAGATCTGATGGGCCAGGCTTTCGTCATAGGCGATATAGGCGCAGACCGTACCCTTGTTGGCGTTCTCATAGTTGCGGAAGGCGTCCTCGTACTGCCGGTCGCCCGTGCCGAGGATGACGATCTGCGTGTTGCCGTCCAGCAGCGCCGGAAATACGGCGTTCACCAGATCCAGCCCCTTCTGATCGGTCAGACGGGAAATGAGGCCGAGGACCATCTTGTTTTCGTTGCGCTCCAGCCCCAGGCGCTCCTGAAGGGCCAGCTTGTTCGCCTTCTTCTTTTCCAGGACGGACCCGGCGTCGTATCCGGCGGTCAGCAGCTTGTCGGTCGCGCTGTTCCAGATGTCCACGTCGATGCCGTTGACGATGCCGCGGAGCTTCCCTGCGTGATAGCGCAGATGGGCGTCCAGCTTTTCTCCGTAGAACGGCGTCTGGATCTCGCCGGCATAGGTGGCGCTGACGGTGGTGATGAGATCGGCATAGGCCAGGCCGCCCTTGAGCATATTCGCGTCGTCGGCGCCCTGCTTGAGCTGGGCGTAGTCGAACACATAGCTCGGCAGACCGGACCAGTACTGGATGGTGCCGATGTTATAGACGCCCTGGAAGCGCAGGTTGTGGATCGTGAGGACCGACTTGGCGCGGCCCACGGGCGTGTCCGCAAAGGCCTGGCGCAGATACACCGGCACGAGACCGGCCTGCCAGTCATGGCAGTGGATGATATCGGGCGTCCAGTTCAGATAGTTCAGCGCGGCCAGGGCGGCCTTGCCGAAATAGCAGTATTTGGGGATGTCTCTGACCAGATCGGTGTAGGGGTTTCCCCAGCTGAAGAACTCGTCGTTGTCGATGAAGTCATAGACCACGCCGTCCATTTCCAGCTCCATGATCCCCACATAGAACCGCCGCCCGTCGGAGCAGAGATCCATCATGAAGTCGCCCTTGTAGACCATCTTCTGCTGGTACTCCTCGGGGATGCATCTGTAGCGGGGCAGGATGACCTTCACGTCGCAGTTGAGCTTGGTCAGGGCCCGGGGCAGGGCATACATGACGTCGCCGAGGCCGCCGGTCTTCACAAAGGGATAGCACTCCGAGCCGATGAAGGCCACGCTGCGGCGGGGTTCCGGAACGGTGTTCACGGGCGCTTCCACGACTGTTTCTTCCACGGGGGCCTTCGCGGCCTCTTTCTTCGCGGGGGCCT
>CADBKB010000059.1 GCA_902795095.1 Oscillospiraceae bacterium | reverse complement strand
TGCCGGAAATCTTTTTGATTGAACGCGAAGGGCGGGCCTTGCCCCCCATCACTGTCCCCCTGCTGCTCTCTTTTTGCAGCCTTTCCTTCTGTTTCGGCGCGTCGCTTTCTATTTTGCAACACGCCCGTTGTATTGCTGCGCTATTCGGCCACGAGGGCTTCGCCGGCCTTGTAGATGTCGCCGGCGCCCACGGTGACGATCAGGTCGCCGGGCCGGGCGATGGAGCGGAGGTAGTCCGCCACCTCGGGCAGGGTCTCAAAGAAGACCGAGCCGCGGATCTGACGGGACAGATCCTCCGAGGAGATGCCGATGGTGTTGCTTTCGCGGGCGGCATAGATCTCCGCCAGCACTGCGTGGTCCACACGGCGCAGCTCCCGGACAAAGTCGTCGAACAGGGCCTTGGTGCGGGAGTAGGTATGGGGCTGGAAAGCGATGATGACACGCTGGTAGCCCAGAGAATTGATGGCGTCGATGAGGGCGTGCAGCTCGCCGGGGTGATGCGCGTAGTCGTCATAGACGTCGGCGCCGTTGCATTTGCCCTTGAACTCCATGCGGCGGCCAGCGCCGGTGAAGCTCTCCAGGCCCGCCTGGATGTCCGCCGGGTCCACGCCCATGCACAGGGCGGAGGCGCTGGCGGCGATGGCGTTGAGCGCATTGTGGCGGCCGAAGACGCTCAGATGGATGTGGCAGATCTGCTGACCGCCGGCGATCAGATCAAAATCGCGCCAGTCGGCGGAATAGTTTTCGCCGTGATAGTAATTGGCGGGCTCGATGCCGAAGCTCACATAGTCCAGACCCTCCAGGGCAGTGCGGGCGCCGGGATCGTCGCCGTTGGCCAGCACCAGGCCGTCGGCGGGCACGAGCTGGGCGAAGGCCCGGAAGGAGCTCTGGATATCCGCCAGATCCTTGAAGAAGTCCAGATGGTCCGCCTCCACATTCATGATGACGGCCAAGGTGGGGAAGAAGTTGAGGAAGGAGTTGCAGTATTCGCAGCTCTCCATGATGATGGTATCGCCATGGCCCACGCGGTGGCCGGCCTTGAGCAGGGGAAGGTAGCCGCCGATCATCACGGTGGGATCCCGCCGGGCCTGCATGAAGATGTGGGTGACCATGGAGGTGGTGGTGGTTTTGCCGTGGGTGCCGGAGATGCAGATGGCGTGGCGGTAGGCCCGCATGATCACGCCCCAGGCCTGGGCCCGCTCGAAGACCGGGATGCCGGCGGCCCGGGCCGCGGCGATCTCGGGATTGTCGTTGTGCACCGCGGCGGTGCGGATCAGGCAGTCGGCGCCGGTGATATTCTTCGCGGCATGGCCGATGTGGACCTGGATGCCCTTTTCCCGGAGCTCGTCGGTGGAGACCGAGGCGTTCATATCCGACCCGGTGATCTCCATGCCCATGCCTGCCAGCACCAGCGCCAGCGGCCGCATGGACACGCCGCCGATGCCGACCAGGTGCACCCGCTTGCCCGGGACGAGATAGGATTCGATTTTCTTGAGCTTTGCGTTTGACATGGGAATGCCTCCAATGATGCAAATGACGGTTTGGGGTTGATCCCGCAAACACGCCCTCTATTATACTCGATTCTTTCCGATAATACAAGAACAAATTCGGAGTTTCACGCCCGATTCGGAAAAACACGGACTTTTTTCCCGGCGGAAGAAAATGGCGTATATTTCATGAAAAATAGCAAAGACTACCAGCGATCACTGCAAGGAGGTATCATTCATGAAACTGCGAACGCATTTTTCTTTCCGTCTGGCCATGATCTGCCTGGCTGTGGGCGCGCTGGCGCTTTCCGCTGCGGCGGCGGACGTCCAGTGCGTCGGTCTGGAGCCCTGCGCCCTGGGGGCGGAGGATTTTCTCACCTCGCCCACCCCGGGCAGCGGGATCTACCTGTGCGAGGTGCCCGACGCCGCCGTCGGCAGGCTGATGTGCGGGGAACGGGTGCTGAAAACCGGCGACGTGCTCAGCGCGGACATGCTCTCGCGGGTGGTCTTCCGGAGCGCGGAGCCCCAGGACGCCGTGGCCTGCGTCAGCTACTACACCATCTGGGACGACAAGCTCAGCGACGAATCCGTGCTTACCATCCGGCTTCGCTCCGGAGAGAACCATCCGCCCCGGGCTTCGGATCTGCATCTGGAAACCTATAAGAATCTGGAGCGCTCCGGCAGGCTGGAGGCGGAGGACCCCGACGGGGACCGTCTGACCTATGCCCTGGGGAAGGCCCCGAGACGGGGCGAGGTACGCATCGAGGAGGACGGCAGCTTCGTCTACACCCCGAAGCAGAACAAGGTGGGCGCCGACAGCTTCACCTACACCGCCGCGGACGAACAGGGGGCTGTCTCCTGTGAGGCCACCGTCACCGTCGAGATCCTGAAGCCCATGGACAAGGCCGCCTATGCCGACATGGGCGGGGACGCGGCGGAGTTTGAGGCCCTGTGGCTGCGTTCCACGGGCTTGCTGCAGGGCGACCGCGTGACGGGAAAGCTCTGCTTCCGGCCGGAGGAAACCGTCAGCCGGGGGGACTACCTGGTGATGGCCATGACCCTGGCGGACATCAGCCCCACGCCGGAGGACGCCGTGTGCACCTTCGCCGACGCGGACAGCGCCCCGGAATGGATGCGGCCTTATCTGGCCTGCGCCATGCGCCGGGGGATCGTGCGGGGCATTCGCCGGCCCGAAGGGCTGTGCTTCTGTCCCCACGCCCCTGTCACCCAGGCCCAGGCGGCTGTGATGGCCCAGCGGATCCTGGGGATGGAGGACGGCGGAACCAGCGCCGTGTTCGCCTCCGACAGCGCCGTGCCCGCCTGGGCGCAGCGGGCCGTCGGGGCCCTGCGGGAGGCGGGCGTCCGCCTGAGCGGCGAGGATGTCCCGCTGACCCGCCGGGATACGGCGTGCATGCTCTATCAGCTCAGCAGCCTTTTGTAAAGCAGCGGCGCCAAATACAAAAGCGCCGGCCAAGCGCCCCAAGGGGCCTGGCCGGCGCTTTTTTGCGCGGTACGTGGGGAAAGGGATCGGAAATGACGCGCGAAGGCGCTGGTTTGCATATGATCGCGGATCATTTCCAGTGGCGGAGGGTGGACAGATAGCCGTCGTAGGCGGTGCGGCGCGCGGCGTCGGGCTGATTGTCCGGGTTCGGCATGTGCGCCAGCAGAAAGTCCAGCAGCGCTTCCTTGGAGGAATATGCAAACCGGCCGTCGGCGCGGCACCATTTACAGTAATCCTCGTTGAAGCTGCCGTCGGGCTCCCGGGCGATCTGGCTGTCCTCGACCAGGGGCATGCCGCAGCACTGGCACACCAGGGCCCGGGGAGAGCCCAGCAGGGTGTTGATGGACACGTCAAATTCCTTTGACAGCAGCTTTAACGTCTCGGTGTTGGGCTGGGTCTGGCCGGTCTCCCAGCGGCTGACGGCCTGGCGCGTCACCAGCAGGCGGTCGGCCATTTCCTCCTGGGTCAGATCGCGGTCGACCCGCAGTTTTTTCAGAATGTCGTGCATCTCCATATGACTGCCTCCTGTGTTTTGCTGCCTCTATCATACGCGATGGCGGAGGGATTTGCAAGCAACACGCGGTTGCGAAAGGCCTTGCGCGGGGCCCGATTGCATGCTATACTTTTCCCAAGAGTATGGAAAGGAGGTCCGGGCCATGATCGCTCAGCTGGATCTGCACGTGCACTCCGCGGCGTCCCATGACGGCCGGCTGACCCCGGCGGAGATCATCGAAGCCGCCCGGGCTGCCGGGCTGGACGGCGCGGCGATCTGCGACCATGATACGTTCACGGATCCTGCCGGCGTGGAGATCCCGGCGGACTTCCTGCTGATCCCCGGCATCGAGTATTCCACGGATCTCGGCCACATCCTGGGCCTCTTTCTCGGGAAACAGCCAGAATGTTCCGGCAAAAGCGCCGTCGCCGCCGTGGACGCCATCCACGAAGCCGGGGGTCTGGCCGTGTTGGCGCACCCCTTCCAGCACAGCCGGGACGAAGCGCGGCTCGCGCCCCTGCTTGGGAAGATCGACGGCGTGGAGGTCTTCAACGCCCGGGCGGCGCGGAAAAACAAGGACGCCAACGACCTGGCCTGGGCGTTTTGCCATGACCACGAGCTGGCTCCCTTCGCCGGGTCCGACGCCCATGTGGCCCGGGAGATCGGAAACGCCCGGGTCAGCATCCGGGTGCCGGAGCTGAGCCTGAGCGCCGCGCGCGAGGCACTGCTGGGCGAGGCGTCGTGCTCCGGCCGGAACGGCCGCCACATCGACGTGGCAAGGAGCCAGTGGACCAAGCTGAGGAAACAGGGCGCGGGTCCGTACAAGTATGGAAAGTGGGCGCTGTTTGCCATGAAATGTGCCCTGGAGGACCTGCTGAAGCTATAAAGGAGAAAAGAAAAATGTCTCTGATCGTAAAAATCGGCAAAAAAGGAAAGGCCATCGTCAAGAAGCTCATCTCCCCGGTGGAGGTGCACCATGTGACCTACACCCGGCGGATCGAGCGGGTCAGGACCGACAGGCGGATCCTCGCCATGACCTTTGACGACGGCCCCATGGACATGCCCTGCGCCCCGGATCTGTTTGAGGGGAGATCTCTGACCGACGTGATCCTCGATACCCTGGAGGAATTCGGCGCGAAGGGCACCTTCGACGTCATCGGCGACACCTCCGACAACTATCCCGACGAGGCCGGGGCCACGGGCTCCGCCGCCTGGGGCGGGATCCGATACGACCACTATCCCGACATCCACTGCGACGCCAGGGGCGGCGCGGTGCATAACGACCGGCTGATCCGGCGCATCCTGGACGGCGGCCACCAGATCACCAACCACGGCTACCGCCATATCATTTTCGGCAAAAAGCCCTTTGTCTACGGCAAGCGGGTGTTCCTCGGCTCCTTCGACAAGGCGGTGGGGGACCTGTCCCGGCTGCACGAATACATGAAAACCAATTACGGTTACACCATCACCATGTCCCGCCCGCCCCACTATGTGGACAGGGTGGAGGGGGGCCTTACCTCCTACGACGTGTACGACGCCCTGGGCTATCAGTATATGGCCGCCTCCTTCGACGGGGCCGGCTGGCTGCCCATGGCGGGCAGCGACGCAAGCGCCGCCTTCGATGCCGAGGTCCGGGCCATGGTGGAGCCGGTGAAGGCCGCCCTGGAGAAGGATCCGGACTGCTTCTGCGGCCAGATCATCTTCCAGAAGGACGGGTACAACATGGCCAAGCGCACCCCCGTGGCGGTGGGTCTGCGCCGGCAGCTGGAGCTGCTCAGCCGGTACGGCTACCAGGTCGTAACGGTGCAGGCGCTGATGGAGGAATCCCCCTTCGCCGATGTGGGCCGGGACGATCCCGATTTCGCGGTCTTTGAGAAGCTGCAAAGAAGCCGCGCCATCGTCTATTCCGACAACCGGCTCCGGCCCGACGCGCCCATGAGCATGGGCGAGCTTGCCATGCTCCTGTGCCCGAAGGAGGAGCTGCTTCAGGCCCGCCGGAGGGCGGCTTCCGACAAAAACGCCACGACCTATCGCTGCGCCCTGGACGTCTGCGCGGCCCGGGGGCTCCTGCCGCGGGACGCGAAGCCTGACGCGCATGTGGCGGCCCTGCCCGAGGGCCTGTTCGGTCCCGTCGCGGATTTCACCCGGCGGTCGGTGCTGCGGGCGTACAGAGGGGATTGACCCATGGCCACAGTCATTATCACCGACGGCAGATATCGTTCAGCCATCGCCGCGGCCCGGGAGCTGGGCCGGGCGGGGTACGATGTGATCGTGACGGAGGTCCGGGGAGACGTACAGGCAGATCCGCCGGTGTTCTCCTCCCGCTATGCCCGCGGGGCATGGATCGAGGGCTCGGTGAAGGACGCCGACTATCCCAACCGGCTGCTGGCCTTCGTCCGGCGCTATGACCGGCCCGTGCTGCTGCCCATCGGGGCGGCCACCCTCAGCTCCGTTGCCCGGCGGAAGGCGGAGTTTGCCGCCGTTTCGGACTTTCTGGTCGCGGATCCCGCGGTCATCGACGCGCTGAACGATAAGGACCGGGTCCACGATGCCGCCGAGGCGCTGGGCCTGCGCGTGCCGAAGCAGTATACCGGCGCGCCGGAGGCCTATCCCGTGGTGGTAAAGCCCCGCTGCGGCGAGGCCCACGGGCTCAAGGCAAAGGACCGCTACTGCGTGGCACAGGACGCCGAAGCGCTGGCCCGGGCTCTGGAGCGGTTCCGCCCCTACGATCCGGACCCCATCATCCAGGAGAAGGTGGAGGGCGACGGCGAGGGCGTCAGCGTCCTGATGGCCGGGGACGGCCGACTGGTGCGGGCCATCTGCCACCGGCGGCTGCGGGAATACCCCATGTCCGGCGGCCCGTCCACCTGCTGCGTCACGCAGTACGACGAGAAGAAGATCGACGCCGCGGTGCGTCTGCTGTCGCACTTCGGCTTTGTGGGCCTGGCGATGGTGGAATTCAAGGGCGGCCGGATCCTGGAGGTCAACCCCCGGGTCTGGGGCACCTTCCCGCTGACGGTGTTCGCCGGGGCCGGCTTCTGCGAGAGCTATGCCCGGGAGGCGGCGGGCCAGCGGGTGGAATATGCGCCCAAAAACTACGAGACCGGCAAAAAAATGCGCTTTTTCGTCAATGATCTGGCCGCCTGCGCGGATCTTCTGCGCCACGGGCGGATCAAAGCCGGGCTGTCCGGCCTGCTGGATATGTTCCGCGTGCCGGAGGGACTGAAGGATCCCACGGACCGGAGGGCCTACCGAAGCTACATCCAAAGCTATCTCCGGCGGTGAGCGCCGACGGGCGCGTCCTTGACGCGGCGGCGAAGGATGTGATATGATCGAGCGGACGGTCGTCGAGATCGGAAGCGTAAGAAAACACAAGCGGTTGAAAGGAGTTACTTATGAGAAGATTATCCCGACATGCAGCCCTGGCCCTTGTGCTGGCAGTTCTGCTGCTTTGCCTGGCGGGCTGTGGCGCAGGCAACAGCGAACCCGATCCCAACGCGGGTGTCTACAAGGCGGAATCCGTCGAGATGCTGGGCATGGAAATGAGTGCCGATGAGGCGTTCAACGGAAGCGAACTGAGCATCGAGCTGCTGAACGGCGGCAAGGCCAAGTTCAACTATGAGGGCAAGAGCTACAACATGAAGTGGACCCTGGAGGGCGACCAGTTCACTGCCAAGGATTCCAGCGCCGAGCTCAAGGGGACCATTTCCAACGGCGTGATGAAGATCAAGAATCTGATGGACATGGGTCTGGACGTCAAGCTCGTCTGCCCGGAGGTGGCGGCGGCCAACCCCGCGCCGGCAGCGACGGAGGAAACCGCGGAGGAAACCGAGGAGGAAGCCGCGGAGGAGAACATCTTCATGAACGGCACCCAGATCTTCTTCCAGAACACCATGGATGTGGAGATCGACGGCCTGTTCATCAGCAATTCCGATTCCTGGGGCGACCCGGTGAACGACGATCCCATCGAGGCCGGCGGTTCCTTCATCCTGGAGATCTCCAAGCTGCCCGACGGCCCCGGCACCTACGACATCGGCGCGCTTGACGCCAACGGCCGGAACTATGACGTCTACGAGGTCCCCCTGGACGGCAAGCATCTGGTGGGCATCTCCAGCGTGGAGGATGCGGCCTATATCGTTCTGATCGACGAAAACGGCGAGACCGAGACCTTCACCGGCGAGGCCTACGATTCCGAAGAATAATCCCCGGCCCTTCGACGGACCGGAACCCTATCACTCAGCGAGGTACTGCCAATGAAATGGAAAATCGTTGCCGACTCCTGCTGCGATCTGCGCAGCGCGGACTGCGCCTGCGAGGAAGTCGGATTTCAGACCGTTCCCTTCTACATCCGCATCGGGGATACGGAATACGAGGACAATGAGAGCCTGGACACCCTGGAGATGCTCAACGCCATGGAGCACTGCCCCGAGCTGGGCAGCACCTCCTGCCCGCCCCCCATGGCCTGGTGCGAGGAATTCCGCGAGGCCGAGCAGGTGCTGGCCATCACCATCTCCAAGAATCTGTCCGGCAGCTATTCCAGCGCCGTAGCCGGCCGGGACCTGGCCCTCACCGAGGATCCAACCAAGCAGATCACAGTGCTCAATTCCCGGGCCACCGGTCCCACCGCCGCCATCTGCATCGCGCGCATGGTGGAGTGGATCAAGGAGGGCAAGCCCTTCGAGGTAGTGGCGGAGAAGGCCTCGGATTTCATCAAGAGCACCAAGACGGTGTTCGCCCTGTCCTGCTTCGACAATCTGGTGAAGAACGGCCGCATGACCAAGTTCACCGGCTTTGTGGCAAAGAAGCTGGGCATGTGGGGCGTCGGCATCGGCAATGAAGAGGGCCGGATCGTGATGAAGACCAAGACCCGCGGCGCCAGCCGGGTGATCAACGCCATCATCGAGGATATGCGCGAGCGGGGCTTCCGCGCCCGCGAGATCGTCATCAGCCATTGCCATAACCCCGTTCTGGCGGAAAAGCTCCGGGAGCGGGTGCTTGAGGTCTGGTCCAACGCGAAGATCACCGTCCTCAAGACCCGGGGCCTCGACAGCTTCTACGCCGAGCGCGGCGGCCTGATCGTGGCCTATAACTGATTTCAAAATAGAGCGAGGCCCGGACCGACGGTCCGGGCCTCAGAGACTGTCAAAAAACTCAGAAGACTTCAAGAATCGGAGGGAAGGATAGTGTGAAAGGAAACCGTCAGGGTTTCCTTTCGCGTTCAATCAAACCGTTT
>CADBKB010000058.1 GCA_902795095.1 Oscillospiraceae bacterium | reverse complement strand
TCTGATCGACCAGGGATTCCAAGTGCTGCTCGTGGACGAGCGCGCCCAGGGCGCAAGCGCCGGCCATACCATGACTTTCGGCGTCCGGGAGCGTTACGACTGCCTGGACTGGATCGCCTTCCTGGGCATGGACTTCGGCGACGAGGGCAGCAAGCCGAAGCTGGTCCTCACCGCTGCCAACGCCTGTACTGAAGGCGGCCTCAACCGAGACGATACCCGCGTGGTGCAGATTTTCACAGGCAAACCCAACGATGGCTCCGCACCCTTCGCTGAGGTAAGGATCCCCAATACCGGCGGCGCTTTCCAAAGGATCGAGGTGGAGCTGCCGTCCCGACTGATGGGCGTGCATGATATATATCTCAAATTTGAGGACGGCGGCGTGGATCTGCGCTCCATCGAATTCTTCGAGATGCCCATCGCCAATGTTGCCGATGGGGAGGAATACAGCATCAGTCCGAAAAAGCCCCTGGTCCTGGAGCTCAATACCGAGCAATATACCTTCACGCTGAACGATCAGAACGTGACGAACGGAGCGAAGCTCACCGAGGAAGGGGAATGGACCCTCGTCGTCAAGAAGAAGGGCAGCAGCGCTGCCTACCAGACGATCAAATTTACCACGGTGATCACCGAGGCGAACCGTCTGCTTCCCAAAAACGTCACCGTCAAGCCGGGGCAGAGCGTCGTTTTGGCGGAAAACCTGAACGATCCCAGCAAGACGCTCTGGCTGGCTCCGCCGAGCACCAAAGCCTTCGCAGCGGGCGAGACTATGACGTCAGCGCCCGGCAACAGCGCCGAGATCACCGCACCGGCCCAGGAGGGTGTATATGAGCTGGTTGTGACCGACGACAAGGGAGAAGTGCTCAGCCGCTCCTTCGCCGTTGTCAGGGCCAGCCAGACAGGCCTGGCGGATATAGACTTCACCGACGCCTCCGACGCCGACAAGTACGAGATCCTCGGAAAGACCAACGCACAGCAGACGGCGGCAGGCCTGGTGCTCAAGACCACCCGCAACGCCGTGGAGGACTGCAACGGTCAGAACTCCGGCGCCCAGGCCAGCACCCCGGAGGATCTTGTGAGCGTGAGCGTGTCCGGCGACTGGACGGCAACCCTGCGCTTCAGCTTTGATCCCACCGCCAATAATGGATACTATCAATTCTTCGGATTCTACGCTTCCGAGGGCGAGGATTATCAGAATATGGCGGGCATCCGCGGCGGCGACGGCGCCCTGCAGAATTTCCTGCGCGTGGGCGGCAATATCACGGCGGATTCCAGCGACCTCAATTCCACCCCGGGCCTGGCCTCCGCGGGCACCTACTGGTTCCGCATCGAAAAGGAGGGCGATACCTATACCTGCTATCGCGGCGACAGCGATGAGAGCTTCACCGAGATGTTCGCCTATGAGAATACGGGCATCGAGGCTGATCGCCTGGTGATCGACGCCTACACCGGCATGACCGAGGGCTATACCTTCACCCTGGAGTCCTTGAGCTTTGACGACGGCACTCTGCTGCCGGTGCTGGATAAGACCGCCCTGGAGCAGGCCATCGCCGAGGCGGAGGCGCTGAATTGGAATGAGTATACTCAGGAAACCGCGGACGAGGTCTACGTTGCCCTGGAGAATGCCAAAAAGGTGCTGCTTGACGCCGCGACACAGCAGGAGCTCGACGACGCTGCCGGGGCGCTCACCGCGGCCATGGCTGCACTGGAGCTGCGGCCGGTACTCGACTGGACGGAAATCGACGAGCTCCGGGCCATCCTCGACAAGCTGGACCGGGAGAAGTACACCCCGGAGAGTCTGGCGGAATTTGACGAGATCTGCAGCACCGTCTCCATCGACGATCTGGTGATGGAGGAAAGCCAGGAGGCGATCGACTATGTTGCCTCGGTCATTCGCTCTGCTCTGGATGCCCTGGTGGAGAAGACCGTGGAGCCGCCCTTCCTGTTTGAAGATGTGAGCGACAGCGGCAAGTTCTATTTCGAGCCTGTCTACTGGGCCTACAACGCAGACCCCCAGATCACCAACGGCGTGGACGCCACCCACTTCGGACCGGACCGCGGCTGCACGAGAGGCCAGGTCGTCACCTTCCTGTGGCGGGCTGCCGGCTGCCCGGAGCCGGAGAAGGCTGAGACCGCCTTCACGGATCTCAAGCCCGGCGGATTCTATTTGAAGGCTGTAGCCTGGGCGGTGGAGAAGGGCATCACCAATGGTGTGAGCGAAACCACCTTTGCCCCGGACGCCACCTGTACCAGAGGACAGATCGTTACGTTCCTGTGGCGGTTCAAGCAAAGTCCGGAGCCGAAAAATGCCGACACTGCCTTCACTGATGTGGACGTGGGCGCCTACTACGCCAAGGCTGTGGCCTGGGCGGTGGAGGAGGGTATCACCAAGGGCATGACGGAGACCACATTTGTCCCCGCCTCCACCTGCACCCGCGGACAGGTCGTAACCTTCCTGTTCAGAGCGATGAATTGAAAAAGGGGCTGTTGCAAAATGGAAATTTTGCAGCAGCCCCGTTTTTGTGTCAAGTCAGGAAGAAATCCATGATCCGTTGATTGAAATCCGGCGCCTCCTCGTAGGCGGCATGACCGAGGCCGGCGTAGATGTGCGACTGGCAGCCGAGGCGCTCGGCCAGCTCCCGGGCAGCCGCGGCGGTGGTGATCTTGTCCTGTTCGCCGCCAAGCACCAGGGTCGGACATTGGATCTGATCCAACCGGTCATAGGTATTGCAGGTCAGGCAGGCCTCCGCCAGGGTGATGAACCGTTCCGGCGCGTCGAGCCGCTGTATCTTTGCCAGCAGAGGCAGCAAAAGGCGGTACCGGCGGATATAGCGCTCGGAGTACAGCCGCTCCGTAAAATCCCGGACGATGGCGCCGGTATCCCCTGCGCGAGCCAGTTTGATCCAATCATCGACCGCTGCGCGGACGGTGTCGTTCGGGCGGCTGAGGGTCACGCCCAGCACCAGCTTGTTGACCAGCGCCGGATGCCGGAGCGCCAGCTCCTGAGCGATCATACCGCCCATGGACACGCTCATGACGTCAGCGTTTTCGACGCCGAGCGCCTGCATGGCCGTGGCGGTATCCTCGGCCAGATCGGCGACGCTGCAGCCGGGAAAAACGGGATCGGTCTTATCAAAGCAATAGACGCGCCACTGTTTGGCGAACCGGCGGTAGCTCCAGGCCAGCGGCAGGGCGGCTCCGTGAATGCTGCGAAGGCTCAGACCCGGGATCATGACCATGGGTTGCTGTCCGGTTCCGAAGACGATATAGCGCACGACGCCGTTGCCGACGTCGACCTGTGACTCACGTGCGTGATAAAGCATAAAGCCTCCTTCAAAGATTCGGAATGGCCGCGCCCTCCAGCCGGAGGAGGGCAATCTTTCTGTCGAGTCCGCCGGCATAGCCGGTGAGCCTGCCCCCGGCGCCGATCACGCGGTGACAGGGCACCAGGATGGAAATGGGGTTGCGCCCCACCGCACCGCCCACCGCCCTGGCGGAGGAATGGAGCGCCCCGGCGAGCTGTCCGTAGGTCACGGTTTTACCACGGGGGATCGTTCTGAGCAGCTCCCATACGGCAAGCTGGAAAGCGGTGCCCCGGAGATGCACAGGCGGTACGGGACCGGGCGCCTCGCCGGCAAAATACCGGTCGAGCCACGTCGCGGCTTCGTTGAAAACCGGCAGCTCCGCCTCAATATGGATGGGAGAAAGCGTGCGGGCAGAATGCGCCTGACCTTCGAACCAGAGACCGGTGAGGCGTTCTCCGTCGGCAGCCATGGTCATGGGTCCGAGGGGAGAAGAATAGTGGCGGAGATAATCCATTGTTCGCTCCTTTCTATGCTTCTCGATGCTCTTTCAGCGCACGAATGCCGAGAAAGATAGTCACGGGGAAGACCAGCGCCGCCAGCAGGCCGGCGCGCAGATTGCCGTCGCAGGCATTGGCGATGAATCCCACCAGCGTGGGGCCGCAGGAGCAGCCCACATCCCCCGCCAGGGCCAGGAAGGCATACATGGCGGTGCCGGCGGCGGGAAGGCGCAGGGCCGCGATGCTGAAGGTCCCCGGCCAGAAGATGCCCACGGAGAAGCCGCAAAGGGCGCAGCCGATCAAGGCGGGAACGGGATTTCCTGAGAGGGCGGCGAGCAAATAGGCGCAGATGCAGAGCACCGCGCTGACGGTCATGGCTTTGCGCAGGGGAAGCCGGATGGCGTTGCTGCCGTAGAGGGTACGGGCTGCGCCCATGGTCACGGCGAAGGCGCAGGGTCCCAGCAGATCGCCCACTGCCTTGGGAATGCGCAGCGCGGATTCAGCAAAGGCCGAGGCCCACTGGCTCATGGCCTGCTCCGAGGCGCCGGCGCATACCATCAACAGCAGCAGCACCCAGAACGCCCGCTGGCGGAACAGCGACCGCAGGGAGGACGGACGACCGTCCTTCGTGATGGGATAGATGGGAACCGCCATGAAATAGACGCCGTTCAGCAAAGGCACCAGGGCCAATAAGCAGGAGAGATATCGCCAGTTTTCGATCCCTGCCAAACGGAAGAAAAGCGTGCAGATCAGAATCACTGCCACATGGCCCCAGCAGTAGAACGAATGCAGCAGGCTCATAGCCGCCTCCTTGCGCCGGGTGGGACAGGCTTCCACAATGGGGCTGATCATGACTTCGATCAGACCGCCGCCCACGGCGTAGAGCACCACCGACAGAAGGATGCCGCCGTAGCCGAAGGCATATGGCGCGACAGCCAGCGCTGCCAGGCCGCAGGCCGAGAACAGATGCGCTGCGACGATGCAGACACGGTAGCCGATGCGGTCGACGAGCTTCGCGGAAATCAGATCCACCAGGAGCTGGACCGCGAAATTCACCGTGGTGATCAGGGCGATCCGATCCAGGGTCAGGCCGAACTGTCTGGAAAAGGTGAGAAACAGCAGGGGCGCGAAATTATTCACAATGGCTTGGGTGATATAGCCGAGATAGCTGGCGTACAGGGTGTGATTGTAGCTGAGTTTCATGCGCAGGCTCCGAACAGATGTTTTAGTCATCATACTATGACGTGCGGCGGATTGCAAGAAAAATCGCCCCCGGTTCCCCGGGGGCGGCGGATCAACGTTTTCTTGATTTGACGTCATTGTCAATGCTTTTCTTCCAATGCGCGGCCAACGGCCTGGAGGCGCGAAAGCTGCTCACGGCTTCGCAGACGGCGCCGTAGATCACTTCGGTGCCCTGGGAATCGGGAAGATAGTCTGCGCAGTTATCTCTGCCGATGCCGAATCTGCCCGCCTCCCTGGCGCTGTCGATGTTGGCGCCGAGGAAGAGAAACTCCCAGCCGTACTTCTCCTTTTGCCGCTCGATCATCTCCTTAAGTTTGCTGTAGGTATAGCGGCGGCTGGCATTTTCCATGCCGTCGGTGGTGATGACGAACAGGGTCTTGCCAGGTCGGTCCTCCTCCCGGGCATACTTGTGGACATTGCCGATGTGGGAGATCGCGCTGCCCACGGCGTCCAGCAGGGCGGTGCAGCCGCCGACCCGATACTGCCTGTCGGTCAGCTCCGGGATCCGCTCCAGGGGCACACGGTCGTGGATGACCTCAGAGTCGGTGTCAAACAGGACGGTGCTGACCAGGGCCTGCCCCGGCTCGGAAGACTGCTTGCGGATCATAGCGTTAAAGCCGCCGATGGTGTCGCTCTCCAGCCCCGACATGGAGCCGCTGCGGTCGAGAATGAATACGAGCTCAGTCAGATCGTTTTTCATGGGTGATTCCTCCTTGGTTTTGTGTTTTCAACCACAGTATAAGGAGAAATCCGGCTCGGGTGGTCAACTGCCGGGCGACATATTTTTTATGACGCGCCCAGCGTGACCTGGTCAAACTCGAACAGGGCGGCGTTGATCTCAAAGAGGTCGTAATGCTTTTTTGAGATAAAATAAGAAACGATCACGTCGAATTTGCTGGAATTGGTCAGCGCGTAGCCCGCCCGGCCGATCAGATCCTTCGTCTGCTCCAGATCCAGCTCCAGGGCGATGGCCAGTGCCAGAGCTGTTGGCTTCGTGGGACGGTAGTCGGGATTGGAGCGGATTTTTGAGAAATGCTGGCGGCTGAGGTTGGCCCGGCGATAGACCTCCGCATCCTTCCGCCCGGAACGGTCAATGAGCTTCAGCACGGTCTCGGAGAACCCGGCGTCGGTATGTCGCAGAAGCTCCGAGAGGGTTGGCTCGGCGGAGAGCGCGGACGCGTTCGACACGACCGGGGCGGCGGAGGCACAGGGGGCGCCGCAGGGTGCGGCGTCCGGGAACGGAGCGGCGGTATCGCAGGCGTCTGTATCCGCTTCCTGCATGGCCTCGGCGCGCCGGCGACGGGCGCTGAAGCTGGGACGAAGCCCGTATTCCTTCCGAGTCTGCTGCGCCACATAGTGCTCGTCCACATATTTTTCCACAACGCTGTGAAGCTGCTCCGAAAGGCGGACGGACTCACGGTCCCAGACCACGAGAAGGATGTTCATTTCATGGATCTGCAAAAAATCCCGGAAGGCGTCCAGGGCGATTCTGAGCCCTTTCTCCTTCGGAAATCCATAGGTGCCCGTGGAGAGCAGGGGAAAGGCGACGGATTCACAGTCCAGCTCGGCGGCTTGCCGCAGGGCTTCATCATAGCAGCGGCGCAGCTTCCGCGCCTCGCCGAACGCGCCGCCGTGCCAGACGGGGCCGACAGTATGTATCACATACCGTGCATCCAGGCCAAAGGCCGGGGTCACGGCGCAGCTTCCGCAGCGGATGACGCCGATCTGCTCCCGGGCGGCCAGGAGCTGCGGACCCGCCGCGGCATGGATCGCCGCGTCTGTCCCAGCGCCCACGACGGGCTTGGGATTCGCGGGATTCACAATGGCGTCGGCCTGTATGCGGGCGATGTCATTTTGAACGATGGAAAAGGGCATGCTGATCCCTCCTTTGTTTTAGCATATCGAAAAAACAGTCTGCGGTCAATACAGGCTGATAATTTCCTTTCTTTTTCGCATAATAAGGAAAAAACGGAAGGCGGGAAACGAATGCAGAAACATCTCATGCGCCGGTCCATGCGATTCCTGGATCCTCCGGCGGTGGCGGGCTTCGGAAGCGTCGTCGGCAAAAAAGAGGCGCAGGGTCCTCTTGCGGCGTGCTTTGACCGGACGCAGACGGATACGCGCTTCGGCACGGCCACCTGGGAGAAGGCAGAAACAAAGATGCAGCGCCTTGCCCTGCACAGCGCGCTAAAAAAGGCAGGCATGAAACGCGAGGCGCTGTCGCTGGCGTTCTCCGGGGATTTGCTGAATCAGTGTATCGGCTCGTCGTTCTGCCTGCGGGGCACCGGGATCCCGGCGCTGGGACTGTATGGGGCCTGCTCCACCATGGCGGAGGGGCTGCTTCTGGCGGCCATGAGCGTTGCCGGCGGCTTTGTGCCGAGTGCCGCGGCCCTCACATCCTCCCATTTTGCCGCCTCGGAGCGGCAGTACCGGTTTCCTTTGGGCTACGGCGGGCAGCGTGCGCCCACGACCCAGTGGACCGTCACCGGCGCCGGCTGCGTGATCCTGCGCGAAGGGCGGGGAAAGGTATATGTACGCGGCGCCACGGCTGGCGCCATCGTGGATCTTGGGATCACTGACGCGGCCGATATGGGCGCCGCCATGGCACCGGCGGCTGCGGATACGATCCTGGCCCACTTCCGGGAGATGGGGAGGACACCAATCGATTATGATCGGATCGTCACCGGAGACCTCGGAGCCATTGGTGCGGCGCTTCTGAAAGCGCAGCTGGAGCGGGAGCATTGCGGCCTGGGCGGGCGCTATGATGACTGCGGCTTGATGATCTACGACCGCCGGACCCAGGACGTCCATGCCGGAGGCTCCGGCTGCGGCTGCAGCGCGGCGGTGCTGTGCGGAAAGCTGCTGCGGCAGATGGAGGCGGGGGAGATTCGGGATCTGCTGTTCTGCGGCACGGGCGCACTGTTTTCACCCGTGTCCTGCGCGCAGGGTGAATCCATCCCCGGCGTATGCCACGCGGTATGGCTGAGCACGCAGAGGGAGGAATGAAATGGAGTATCTCAAGGCGTTTATTGTGGGCGGCGCGATCTGCGCCATAGGCCAGATTCTGATCGACCGCACCCGGCTGACGCCTGCGCGGATCCTCACGGCCTATGTGGTGAGCGGCGTGGCGCTGGGCGCGGCGGGGCTGTATGAGCCGCTGGCAGAGTGGGCCGGGGCGGGAGCTACGGTACCGCTGACGGGCTTCGGCTATACCCTGGCGAAGGGCGTCAAGGCTGCGGTGGCGGAAGAAGGTCTGCGCGGTGCACTGCTTGGCGCGCTTCGGGCCAGTGCCGGCGGGATCACCGCGGCGGTGGTGTTCGGACTGCTTGCAGCTCTGGTGTTCCGGCCGAAGGATAAATCCTGACTCGCGGGGCACACTAATGCCGCGGAAGAACCGCAAATACGAAAAAGGAGCAGGATCATGGAAAACCGCAATCAGAACAAGAACAAGAATCAGAACCAGAACACCGATCAGAATACCGACCAGAGATAACCGGCGATTCCGCCGGTACATAAAAAAGCAGCCGCGCATGGGCGGCTGCTTCGGTTATTCATAGAAGCTTTTCATGGCCTGGAGGGTGCGCTCCAGAAGCTCATCCAGGGACCAGCCGAGCTGATCGGCGCCCCGGGAGATCACCTCGCGGCTGCAGCCGGCGGCAAATTTCTTATCCTTGTACTTTTTCTTCAGACTTTTAAGCTCCATATCCTGCACGCTCTTGCTCGGCCGCATCAGCGCTGCCGCGCCAATGAGGCCGGTGAGCTCATCGACGGCAAAGAGCACCTTTTCCATCTCATGCTCCGGTGCCACATCGGAGCAGATGCCGTAGCCATGGCTGACCACGGCGTGGACCGTGCGCGGATCGACGCCGCCGTCTTGCAGCA
>CADBKB010000057.1 GCA_902795095.1 Oscillospiraceae bacterium | reverse complement strand
CCGTGGCCTCCCGCTCGGTCTTGGCCCCGTTGAGGAAGCGGAGGTAATCGCTGCAGTAGGCTTCCATGGCGGGAAGCTCTGCGCTGTCCATACGGTCGTAGCCGCCGCGGGTATCCCGGGCGAGGGTCTTGCGAAGCTGCTCTAAGTCTGTCATGTCTGTTCTCCTTTGATAATTTGATCAAGCAGGGTCCCCGCCGCGTCGGCGAAGTCCTCTGCGCTGGGGTAATCGTTGGCGATATGGTGGGTGCAGTGCGCGATGTAATAGCTGTCCGGCTTCTGGGCGGCGGCCCGGGCCCGGGCATAGGCCTCGGAGATGCCCTCCCGGGCCATGATGCGCCGGATGCGCTGTTCGGCCGGGGCGGTGACGCAGATCGTTGCGTCGCAGAGCTTCCATAATCCGCTCTCGATCAGACCGATGGCGTCGATGGCGGCGAGGGAGGCGTCGGAGGCCTTCAGGCGCCGGCGGACCTCTCTTTTCACATAGCGGTGGGTGATGCCGCTGAGCCGTTCCAGGGCCGCCGGGTCGTCAAAGACGAGCGTTCCCAGCTTCTTCCGGTCCAATACCCCGTCCTTTACGCTGCCGGGGAAGGCTGCTTCGATCTCCGCCAGCATTTTTTTGCCGGTGTTCAGCAGCTCATGGTAGATCTCGTCGCAGTCCAGGACCAGGGCGCCGCGGGCCTCGGCCTCGCGCAGCACGGTGGTCTTCCCGGCGCCGGTGGGGCCGGTCACGCCGAGGATCAGCATGGGGCCTCCTCGGCCCGGACGGTGCGGAAGCCCGCCGCCTTCAGAAGGCGGTTGCGCACCGCGCAGGCCACGCCGCCGCCGGTGGGACAGCGGGCATAGATGACGGCCACATCGTCCCGGTCCAGCTCCCGCAGGGCCGCGAACAGGCCGGCGGACAGGGTGGCCGGGTCGGCCTCGCTGCCGTAGGCAAGGGTGCGGCAGCCGTCGTAGAGCGGCAGCTCTTCGGCAAAGCACAGCACCGCGCCGGTCTCGTCCAGCCGGGGCAGGATGTAGTCCGCCGCCGCCCGGCCGGAGCCCTCCACGACGATGACCTGGGCCCGGGGGGCATAGTGCTTGTACTTCATGCCCGGCGCGCGGACCACGGCGTCGTCGGAGATGAGACCGGTGACGGCCCGGTCCACCTCCAGCCGGCCCAGCACCTCCCGCAGCGCCTCGGGGCCGACGCCGCCGGGGCGCAGCAGCCGCGGCCTGTCCCCCGCCAGGGAGACAATGGTGGATTCCACGCCCACCCGGCAGGGCCCCGCGTCCACGATGGCGGCCAGGGGGCCGTCGGCGCCGTAGTCATGCAGCACATGACCGGCGGTGGTGGTGGAGGGCTTGCCGGAGAGGTTGGCCGAGGGCGCCGCGATGGGCACGCCCGCCAGGCGGATGATCTCCCGGGTGACGGGGGTCTGGGGGCAGCGCACGGCCACGGTATCCAGGCCCGCGGTGGTGCTGCGGGGGATGAGCTCCCGCGCCGGCAGCACCATGGTCAGCGGCCCAGGCCAGAAGCGCCCGGCAAGAGCCCAGGCGCTGTCGGGGATATTTTTGCAGTATTTTTCGAGCTCCGCCGGCTCGGAGATATGCAGGATCAGCGGATTGTCCTGGGGCCGGCCCTTGGCCTTGAAGATCTTCGCCACGGCGGCGGGATTGAGGCCGTCGGCGCCGAGACCGTAGACCGTCTCGGTGGGCAGGGCCACCAGCTCGCCCCGGCGGATCAGCGCCGCCGCGGTTTCGGCGGCCCCGGGATCGGTATGCGATAGAAGCAGGGTCATGTCTGCGCCTCGTTTCTGCGCAGCCGGTCGGCCTGATCGGCGGTGACCAGCGCGTCGATGAGCTCGTCCAGATCGCCGTCCATGATGGCGTCGATCTTATAGAGGCTGAGGCCGATGCGGTGATCGGTCACCCGCCCCTGGGGGAAATTATAGGTGCGGATGCGCTCGTTGCGCATGCCGGTGCCCACCTGGCTTTTGCGGTCGGCGGCATACTCCGAGCTGATGCGGGTCTGCTCCAGCTCATAGAGCTTGGAGGCCAGCATGTGCATGCAGCGCTCCCGGTTCTGCACCTGGCTGCGCTCCTCCTGGCAGGAGACCGTGATGCCCGTGGGCTTGTGGATCAGCCGCACCGCGGAGGAGGTCTTGTTGATGTGCTGGCCGCCGGCGCCGGAGGCGCGGAAGACCTGCATCTCCACATCCTCGCTGCGCAGGTCCACGTCCACCTGCTCCATCTCGGGCAGCACCGCCACGGTGGCGGTGGAGGTGTGGATCCGGCCGCCGGACTCCGTCTCCGGCACCCGCTGCACCCGGTGCACCCCGGACTCAAACTTGAGCCGGGACCAGGCGCCGGCGCCGTCGATGAGGAAATCCGCCTCCCGGACGCCGCCGAGCTCCGTTTCGGAATAGTTCAGAAGCTCCACGCGCCAGAGCTTTGCCTGGGCGTACATGGAGTACATGCGGAACAGGCTGTGGGCGAACAGGGCGCTTTCCTCGCCGCCCACGCCGCCGCGGATCTCCATGATGACGCTCTTGCCGTCGTTGGGGTCCCGGGGCAGGAGCAGGAGCTTCAGCTCCCCCTCCAGGCGCTCGAGCTCGGCCTTGGCCTCGCGGTATTCCTCCTGGCACAGCTCCCGCAGCTCTGGGTCCTGCTCCTCGGACAGCAGCTCCCGGGCCTCGTCCATGCGCTTTTGGGCGCCCGTATAGGCCCGATATGCGTTCACCACGGGCTCGAGCTCCCGCTGCTCGCGCAGGTTTCGGGCTGCAGCCTGGGGATCGGCATAGAAATCCGGCTGCTCGGCGCGGGCGCAGAGGGCTTCGTATTTACTTTCCACCTGCCTGAGCTTATCCAGCATGGACGCTTACTCCTTACTTGTCGACGGTAAAATCAATGGTGAGGCGGTCGAGCCGCGGCTTGAGCTGCTTGTACACGACGCCGGCGGAATCGAGCATCCGCTTGGAATTGCGGGTGCTGGGGGTATCGGCGTACTTGTCGGAGAGGTAGTAGATCTCGCGGATGCCGCTCTGGATGATGGCCTTGGCGCATTCATTGCAGGGGAACAGGGCCACATACAGCCGCGCCCCGTCCAGCCGGCGGCCGCCGGAATTGAGGATGGCGTTGAGCTCGGCGTGCACCACGAAGGGGTACTTGGTCTCCGGTCCCTCCCGGTCCCAGGGGTATTCGTCGTCGGAGCAGCCGTTGGGCAGGCCGTTGTAGCCTGTGGAGATGATGATATTCTCCGGGGAAACGATGCAGGCGCCCACCTGGGTATTGGGGTCCTTGCTGCGGCGGGCGGCCAGCATGGCCACGCCCATAAAATACTCATCCCATGTGATGTAATCCGTTCTTTTCATGGCAGTCGCCCCCTTTTCTTTCCGTATTATAAGACGAAAAAGCCTTTTATGCAAGTGCGCTTGTAAAATCCGGGGAAATAGATTATAATGTAAAGACTGACACCGCGAGGAGGCATCCGTATGCAAACCTGTTACAACTGCGGCAAACAGGTCTCCGACGAGACCCTCATCTGCCCCGACTGCGGCGCGCTGGTGCGCCGTTACACGACCCCCGCCAATTCCGCCGTCAATCCGGCGCCGGTCCAGAGCGTCCCCGCCGTTCCGGGCGCCGTCCCGCCCCCGGCCGGGGGAAAGCTCCGGCTGCGCGGCGCGGTCAAGGTATGGCTGATCATCGAGTGCGTGCTGTGCGGCTATATGGCCTTCAGCGCCCTGTGCGCCGGCCTGCTGGCGGGAAACCCCCAGGCCATGGAGATGATGTTCTCCCAGTCCGGTGCGGGCATGTCCATGCTGGCGGGCATGGAGGATACGATCGCCCAGGCGCAGCCCCTGTTCTTCGTGCTGTGCCTCCTGTTCGCGGCCAAGCTCGCCTGCCATCTGTGGCTGCTGCTTCGTCCCCGGCGGCTGGCCTTCTATGTGAGCATCGGCGTCAGTCTGCTGAGCCTGCTGTGCTGCCTTGTGCCCATGGGCTCGGCGACCTATCTGATCTACTTCCTCGATCCCATCTTCACCTGGCTGGGTCTGCGGCGCTTCTGGGCGGGGATGCGGGTATGACAGCCCTCGCCCTTGCGCTGGGCGTCATGAGCCTGATCGCCCTGACGGTCTACGGCGCCGACAAGGCCAGGGCCCAGACCAGGCGCTGGCGCGTGCCGGAGTCCGTGCTTCTGCTGCTGGGCTTCCTGGGCGGCGCCGCCGGCGCGCTGCTGGGCATGCTCATCTTCCGCCACAAGACCCGCCGCTGGTACTTCTGGGCGGTGAATCTGACAGCCCTGGGCTGGCAGCTTGCCGCCGTCTATGCCCTTCTACCTTAAACAGAAAAGGAACATTGCCATGTTAGAGCTCAAAAACGTCAGCTATTCCGTCAATGATGACAACGGAACAGCGGACATCCTCAAGGACGTGTCCCTCACCATCGAGGACCGTAAATTCATCGTCATCACCGGCCCCAACGGGGGCGGCAAAACCACTCTGGCCAAGGCCATCATGGGCATCGTGCCTCTGACCGGCGGGAAGATCCTGCTGGACGGGGAGGATCTCACAGGCATGAGCGTCACGGAGCGGGCCCGCCGCGGCATCGCCTTCGGCTTCCAGCAGCCGCCCCGGTTCAAGGGGCTCAAGGTGCGGGATCTGCTCACCGTGGCCGCGGGCAGGGACCTGAGCCACGACGAGGCCTGCGGCTATCTCACCAAGGTCGGCCTGTGCGCCCGGGACTATCTGGACCGCGACGTGGACACCAGCCTCTCCGGCGGCGAGGTCAAGCGCATCGAAATCGCCACGGTGCTGGCCCGGAAGACCCCCATCATGATCTTTGACGAGCCGGAGGCCGGCATCGACCTGTGGTCGTTTGCCCGCCTGACCGACACATTCCGGGAGATCCACGACTCCAAGCTGGCCACCATCATTATCATTTCCCACCAGGAGCGCATCATCCGCCTGGCCGACGAGATCCTGCTCATCGCCGGCGGCCGGCTCCAGGCCCGGGGCAGCGTGGACGAGATCTATCCCCAGATCATCGCCGAGACCGTCACCGGCTGCAATCTTCTGGAGGTGGACAAAACATGCTGAACGAAATCCAACAGCGCATCCTGCGCGAGGTGGCGGACATGGTGAGCCTGCCCACCGGCGCGGTCAACATCCGCTCCGACGGCAAAAAGCTCCTGCGCCAGAACACCGAAAACATCGAAATCGTGTCGAAAACCGACAAGGACGGCATCGACATCCACATCAAGCCCTTCACCAAGGCCGAATCCGTCCACATCCCCGTGGTGCTCACCGAGTCCGGCTTCAAGGACCGGGTGTATAACGACTTCTTCGTGGGCGAGGGCGCCGACGTGACCATCGTCGCCGGCTGCGGCATCCACAACTGCGGCGGCTGCGGCGACAGCCAGCACGAGGGCATCCACACCTTCTATGTGGGCAAAAACGCCAAGGTCCGCTACATCGAAAAGCACTACGGCGAGGGCGACGGCCTGGGCAAGCGCATCCTGAACCCCGAGACCGTGCTGTATCTGGAGGAGGGCGCCTCCGTCACCCTGGAGACCAGCCAGATCCGCGGCGTGGACGACACCAAGCGCTACACCCGCGCCGAGCTCAAGGGCGACAACAGCGAGATCACCATCACCGAGAAGCTGCTGACCCACGGCGACCAGAAGGCCGTCTCCGAGATGGACGTCTTCCTCAACGGCGTCGGCAGCCGCACCCAGGTCATCTCCCGCTCCGTGGCCCAGGACGACTCCAGCCAGATCTTCTATCCCCGGGTCACCGGCAACTGCGAGTGCTTCGGCCACGTCCAGTGCGACGCCATCATCATGGGCCAGGCCAAGGTCCGGGCCATCCCGGAGATCACCTGCAACCATGTGGACGCGAGCCTGATCCACGAGGCCGCCATCGGCAAGATCGCCGGCGAGCAGATCCTCAAGCTCATGACCCTGGGCCTCAGCTACGAGGAAGCAGAGCAGCGCATCCTCGACGGCTTCCTGCGGTAAAGCCGCCGCTTCCTGTAACCGCCGCATCCGTAGGGAGGCATCCCCAGATGCCTCCGTCTCTGCCGTTTTCGCGGAGCGATGTGGGCATCGCTCCCTACGGGCCTGTACATTTTTTTCGGCGCATTGGCGCATATGGACATGCGCTCCTACGAGAACCCAAAAAAACAATGAAAGGAGAACGCCATGGACGAGCGACCGCTGCGGCAGCTGCAGAAGCTGCGCATCACCCGGCAGCAGTGGAGGATCATTTTCAAATGGGCGCTGTATGCCCTCGCCTTCATCGCCACCGTCGTGATCCAGGGCGTGATCCTCAACCGCCACGGCCTGCTCGGGGTCAAGGTGAACCTGATCCCCTATTTTGTCGGCTGCGTGTGCATCATCGAGGGAGCGGACGCCGGCTCGGTGTTCGCCCTGATCGTCAGCCTCGCCTGGGCCCTGTCCGGCGGCGACCTGGGCTTCGTGTCCATCCTGGTGCTGACCCTGGGCGGCATGGCGCTCGGCATCGCCATGGATAATCTGCTGCGCGATCACATCGGCACCTGCATCGCCTGCTGCTTCGTGCTGTGCCTGGTGCATGAGAGCGCCATTTTCCTGCTCCGGCTGTTCCTGCACACCGTCACCGCCCGGCAGTATTTCCGCATCCTTGTGCCCGGCGTCCTGCTGGGCATCCTGAGCTGTCCGGCATTCTATTATCTGTTCCGTCTGATCCACCGTGTGGGAGGAGGCCGTACATGGAACGCATGACAAAATTCCGCGTGGGCGTGTTCCTGGCCATGGTGGCGCTGATGGTGGGCTTTTTCGCCTTTCGCGCCTACAATGTGCAGGTGGTGAACGCCACCGTCTCCGACAATTCCATCAGCACCGATACCTATACCACCCCTGTCAGCGCGGCCCGGGGCCAGATCCTGGACCGCAACGGCAACATCCTGGTATCCAACCGCGCCAGCTACAACCTCATTATCAACGGCTACGTGCTCTATAACTCCGAGAACCCCAACGAGAGCCTGCGCCAGCTGGCAAATCTGTGCCATTCCCTGGGCCTGGAATACGCCGAGCATCTGCCCGTCAGCCTCCAGAAGCCCTATGAGTACACCCTGGAGAGCTACAGCGAATCCTGGCAGAGCTATTTCCGCCAGTTCCTTTCCGCCCGGAGCTGGGACCCGGACATCTCCGCCCAGCAGCTGGTGAAGCTGATGAAGAACTCCTACCATATCCCCAACGACTGGGAGGAGGCGGATTGCCGCCGGGTCATCGGCCTGCGCTATGAGCTGGAGCTGGTGAACGTGGCGAACCTGCCCACTTACGCCCTGCTGAAGGATGTGGACTCCGACTCCCTGGCCAAGCTCATGGAGCTGAACGTGCCTGGCATGACCGTGGAGACCACCACCGTCCGGGAGTACAATACCCAGTACGCCGCCCACATCCTGGGCCGCACGGGCCCCATCTACGCCGAGGAGTACGAGCAGTACAAGAGCAAGGGCTACCCCATGAACGCCGTCATCGGCAAGGACGGCCTGGAGGCGGCCTTTGAGGACTACCTCCACGGGGAGGACGGCGTCCGCGTGACCACCGTCACCTCCGACGGCATGGTGGTGGAGGAGCACTATTCCAAGGAGCCCAAGGCCGGCGCCAACGTGGAGACCACGCTGGACATCGGCCTGCAGGCAGTCACGGAGAAATCTCTGGCCGACTGCATCGAGGACCTGAACGAGAACGGCATCCCCAATACCGACGGCGAGGGCAAGGACGCCAAGGCCGGCTCCGTCGTGGTCATGGAGATCAAAACCGGCAACATCCTGGCCTGCGCCAGCTATCCCAGCTTCAATCTGGCCACCTTCAACGAGGACTATGACAAGCTCATGGCCGACGAGCGCTCGCCCATGTGGAACCGGGCGCTGCTGGCCACCTATCCCCCGGGATCTGTTTACAAGCCCATCACCTCCGTGGCCGCCATCGACTCCGGTACCCTCAGTCCCATCTATTCCATCGAGGACCAGGGCGTCTATACGTATTATCCCGACTATCAGCCCGTGTGCCACATCTGGACCAGCTCCCACGGCACCCTGACCCACGGCCTGGTGGACCTGCCCCACGCCCTGAGCGTATCGTGCAACTACTACTTCTACGAGGCGGGGCGTCTGACGGGCATCGACGAGATCGACAAGGTGGCCAAGGCCATGGGCCTGGGACAGCCCACCGGCGTGGAGCTGCCGGAGGAGGTCGGCTACCGGGCCAACGCCGAGACCAAGGCCATCCTCTACGCCGATCAGCCCGATCTGTCCGGCTGGTACAAGGCCGATACCCTGGCCGCCGCCATCGGTCAGTCGGAAAACCGCATCACGCCCCTGCAGCTGTGCGTCTATACCTGCACCCTGGCCAACCGCGGCACCCGCTACCGCGCCACCTTCCTGAGCAAGGTCATCTCCGCGGATTACCAGGAGCTGCTGGAAAAGGTGGAGCCCCAGGTCGTCAGCAATTTCAAGATCTCCGACGTCGCCTATGATGCGGTGAAGGAGGGCATGCGCCTGGCGGTCACCGAGGGCAGCGCGAAGACCTATCTGGAGAAATATCCCGTGCCCGTCTGCGCCAAGACCGGCACCGCCCAGCACGGCTCCGGCGGCTCGGACAACGCCTCGCTGGTGGTGTTCGCCCCGGCGGACGATCCCCAGATCGCCATCGCCATCTATGTGGAGAAGGGCGCCCAGGGCGGCAACCTGGGCCGCGTGGCGGTGGACATCCTGGACCACTACTTCTCCGAGGAGACCATCAACGAGACCTACCCCGGCGAGGGCGTCGCCAATTAAACCGAAAAAACCAACCGCCGGCCTGTAGGCCGGCGGTTTTCAGCGTGTCAAAAAAGTATTTTTGCCACGCTGCGGCATATTTCAAACTTTTGAAAAAAGTTTGAAATATGGTTTGATTGAACGCGAAAGGGAACCCTGATGGTTCCCTTTCACACTTTCCTTCCTTCGGTTCTATAATAAATGTTGGGGTCAGGCGATGAACCTGGCCCCAATTTTAATGAAATTAGAAAAAAGTTGAGCATAGAAGAAAAATCCTTTATCATTACAGTACCCCTACCAAACGAGAAAGGAAAATCAACTATGCTCAACAAGGATTATACAACAACACTTCTGAATTTGGAAGATGTAATAATTCAAAAAATCGAGTCTACGCAGGACGAGGTACATGTTTATATCCAGCTTCCCCGAAGGGCACATAAGTGTCCGAAGTGTGGCGAGCTGACCGAGCGGGTGCATGACTACCGGGAACAGGCGGTAAAGGATATCCCTTTCGCAAGGGCGACGCTGCTGTACTTGAAGAAGCGAAGATACTGTTGCCCCGCCTGCGGGAAACGGTTCTATGAAGATAATCCCTTTCTGGGCCGTTATCGCCGTATGACGACCAGGTTGATCGGACATATCATCTCCCAGTTCAAGAATCTGAAACCTGCCGCAGAAATCGCAAGGGAGTGCAGAATATCCTCCATGACAGCCCTGCGCTGTTTCGATTGGGTGAATTACCAATGCCGTTCACTTCCATATGTTCTGTCCATCGACGAGTTTAAGGGCAATGCCGGAGGCGAAAAGTATCAGACGATCGTCACTGACGCGAAAAACAGAAAGGTTTTAGATATTCTGCCGAATCGTTATGAAAATGACCTGATTCGTTACTTTTTGAGCTTCAGCAACCGGAATAACGTGGCTTATTTTGTAACGGATATGAATCAGCATTTCAGGAATGTGGCAAACATCTGTTTTCCAAAAGCGAAGATCGTCGCCGACAGATTCCATGTGGTGCGTCAGGTTATATGGGCAATGGAAAATGTCAGAAAGACGGAGCAAAAGAAGCTCTCAGAACGGTACAGGAAGTACTTCAAGCGTTCAAAATCCCTGCTGAGCAAACCGATGGAAAGACTGACTGAAGAAGAGATGGATCGTCTGGCGTTGATGTTTGAGATCTCGCCTCGACTGGCGAAAGCGTATGATCTGAAGAACAAATTCATAAAGGTTATGCGGAGCGAGGGCTCTGAAGAAGGACGAAAGAGGCTGAAGGACTGGCTCTTCCTTGCGGAGTTTCAGGCCCTGCCGGAGTTCGCAGCCTGCATTACGGCCTACAGGAATTGGTTCTGTGAGATTCTAAACGCATTGGATGTTCCCTACAGCAACGGATATACAGAGGGGTGTAATAATAAAACAAAGGTCCTAAAACGTGTATGCTTTGGCGTTCGTAATTTCAGACGGTTCAGAAACAGAATCCTCCACTGCTCCACCTAAAGAAACGACGCCACAGCCTCACCATGACGTCGTTCCCAATTACCTAAAGAAACGACGCCACAGCCTCACCATGACGTCGTTCCCAATTAGGATTAGTTATTCCATTCTTTTTGCTCTACCCCAACTATTGACATAGAGCCTTTTATTATTCCCCGTTCCCGCCCTCGTCTGACGGCTGACAATCGGTGGTAATCATACATAATCACAGTACGTGTGTCACGTTACCGGGCATACCTTGTAAAATGGCGGATTTGAACCCCCCGGTGCTGCCCGACGCACCTGACCCATGCGATTCATTCTCAATCGCGGGAGATCATGCCCACGCCGTCGGACTAACTTCTTTTTCACAGCAATTCCGTGGTCCAGTTCAGGCTCTGGATCAGCTCGTCGGTCTCGCGCAGCTGCTTGGAATACCTGTCCACCTGCTTCTGCAGCGCGGACACGTTCACCGTGCTGACGATCCGGATCTCCGCCTTGGAATAGCGGTTGACCTTGTCGCTGGAAGCGTTCAGGAAGTCCCGCATGATGCGAATGCGCTCCTTGAGGCAGTCCCGGCGGGCGATCAGATCCGTCAGGGTCAGATCTTCGTGCTTCGTGGCGTTGTTGGTCCTGTTGATCCGCGCGATCAGCACCTCCAGCTGCTCCAGGCAGCCGTCGAGCTCTTTCAGAAGCCCCTTCGGGTCCTCGGCGGGCTCGTCGCCCTCCTGGACCTTGGCGTTCTGATTCAGCCGGCCGGCCAGCTCGGAGATCCGTCGCTGCAGATCCGCCCGCTCGGACAGCGCGGTTGCAAGCTTCATCGTCCCCACCTCCCAATTTTGGTTTTTTTTCATTATATCATCGGGGTTTGCCCCGGTCAAGTTTGGGAAAAACCGGATTATCGGTTGACCTTTCGGGGGATTATCTTTATAATAGTAAAAGTGATTTTTGTCCGCGCCCATTCGCGCGGAGAGAGAGGAGGCATTTTTATGTGCCAGAAATGTGAACGCGAGAAGTTCTATATCACGACCCCCATCTATTATCCCTCGGCCAAGCTCCACATCGGCCACACCTACTGCACCGTCGCCACCGACGCCATGGCCCGCTATAAGCGCCTGCGCGGCTGCGACGTCATGTTCCTCACCGGCACCGACGAGCACGGCATGAAGATCGAGGAAAAGGCCCGGGAGGCCGGCATCACCCCCCAGCAGTTCGTGGACAACATCGTCCTGGGCGAGGGCGGCGTGAAGGATCTGTGGAAGCTGATGAACATCTCCTATGACCGTTTCATCCGCACCACCGACGATTACCACGTGGAGGCCATCCAGAAGATCTTCCGCAAGATGTACGACAACGGCGACATCTACAAGGGCGCCTACAAGGGCATGTACTGCACCCCCTGCGAGTCCTTCTGGACCGAGAGCCAGCTTGTCGACGGCAAGTGCCCCGACTGCGGCCGCGAGGTCCACGAGGCCGAGGAGGAGGCCTACTTCTTCCGTCTGTCCAAGTACGCCGACCGGGTGCAGGATCTGCTGGAGAATACCGACTTCCTGCAGCCCCGTTCCCGCGTCAACGAAATGATCAATAATTTCATCAAGCCGGGCCTGGAGGACCTGTGCGTGTCGCGCACCTCCTTCACCTGGGGCATCCCCGTGGACTTCGATCCGGGCCATGTGGTCTACGTCTGGGTGGACGCCCTGTCCAACTATATCACCGCCCTGGGCTTCTGCAACGACCGCTATCACGACTATGAGCACTACTGGCCCGCGGACTACCACTTCGTGGGCAAGGAGATCGTCCGCTTCCACACCATCATCTGGCCCGCCATGCTCATGAGCCTGGGCGAGCCCCTGCCGAAGCACGTGTTCGGCCACGGCTGGCTGCTGCTCGACGGCGGCAAGATGTCCAAATCCAAGGGCAACGTGGTGGATCCCTACCTGCTGGCCCAGCGCTACGGCGTGGACGCCCTGCGCTTCTTCCTGCTGCGCTCCTTCCCCTTCGGCTCCGACGGCAACTTCTCCAATGAGCTGCTGATCAACACCATCAACACCGACCTGGCCAACGACCTGGGCAACCTGGTCTCCCGCACCTGCGCCATGATCGCCAAGTTCTTCGGCGGGAAGCTTCCCGCCGGGCAGGCCGCCGATCCCGAAAAGGACGACGAGCTCATCGCCATGGCCGGCTCCCTCCACGAGCGCTATGAGGCCCAGATGGAGCAGCTCAGCTTCCAGAACGCCCTGGCCGAGGTCTTCAAGGTCATCTCCCGCGCCAACAAGTATATCGACGAGAACGAGCCCTGGAAGCTGGCGAAGGATCCCGACCGGGCGCCCCGTCTGGCCCGGGTCATGTACAACCTGCTGGAGACCGTGCGCATCTGCGCCGGCCTGCTGACGCCCTTCATGCCCGACTCCGTGGCGGAGATCGGCCGACGCATCGGCGCCGAGCGCATGGACTGGGACAGCCTGTGCGTCTTCGGCCTGCTGCCCGCCGACGCGGCCGTCACCGGCGGCGATCCCCTGTTCCCGCGCATCGACCTCGCCAAGGAGCTCGAAGAGCTGGAGGCCATCCATCAGGCCCAGCTGCGCGAGGCCCTGCCCGAGAAGGAATTCGAGCCCATCGCCGAGGATATCCCCTTCGACGTGTTCTGCCAGAGCGATCTGCGCGCGGTGAAGGTACTCACCTGCGAGCGGGTCAAGAAGAGCGACAAGCTGCTGAAGTTCACCCTGGACGACGGTACCGGCACGGAGCGCCAGATCCTCTCCGGCATCGCCAAGTACTACGATCCCGAGGACCTGGTGGGCAAGACATTGCTTGCCATCGTCAACCTGCCCCCGCGCAAGATGATGGGCCGTGAGTCCAACGGCATGCTGATCTCTTCCGTCCACAAGGAAAAGGGCGAGGAGGTCGTCAACCTCATCATGCTCGACGACAAGATCCCCGCCGGCGCGAAGATGTGCTGAAAAAAGAAAAACAAACCTGGAGACAGCCCATGTCTCCAGGTTTTTTCTTCATCATCCGGGGCCTCGCAATGACCGAACGGGGCCGCTTCTGCGGGCCGATGTGGGCATCGGCCCCTACGGGTGCGCAAGGAGTAAGGAGACGGAGGCGGGCAGCAGACGGGCCGATGTGGGCATCGGCCCCTACGGGATGGATGATTTCGGAACCTTTCTGACTGTATTTTATGTTGTGATATGAACGCCATTCCTATTCCCTATTCCCTGAACACAAAAAATGCGGGGCCGCCGAGGCGGCCCCGCTGGTTATTTATGCGGTTGT